>JBDHKE010000156.1:0-11299 GCA_039586555.1 Gemmatimonadota bacterium
GGCTCGGCGTTGGAACTCGTTGCCGTAGCTCAGGCTACGCCGCCTCGTCCCGCCTTGATCCCTCGGCGCCCGGACCCTCTTGGTGGCTCGCGAACTTTGGAAACGGGACACTAGACTCCGGAGTCCGTGCGAGACCCGGAGCTCCGTCGACCCAGCGATCCACGAGTCCGTGGAGGCAGCCGGCTCTGCTCCGTCTGCGTCGGGACTCGGAGCGCCTCGGAGCCCACCTCGATGGGGCTCTCTCTCCCCCTTCAAGCCCGGAGAATGCAACCTGACTCCGATGCCAGGCCGGGGGGCGAGGCGGAACGATTCGGGACGGAGCCTGAAGGAATCCAATTCTCCTGAACGAAGGAACGGAGGCGGAAGACCACCGAGAATGAGTGTCTCTCGAGCTCTCTGCGTGGCCGCACTGGTGGGGACGATCGTCAGTGCATGCTCACCCGGCCGGAACCAGCACGTCTTCCCGTTGATCCCCTATCCGATGCGGCTGCTGCCTGGCTCCGGCTACTTCCTCCTGGATCCAGCCACCCGCGTCATCCTGACCGAAACCGATGACGCGGAGCTGCGCGGGGTGGCCGAGCGCTGGCTTCAGGAGGTTCGCTCCCAGACCACCCTACCGCTCCGGATCGCCTCCGAAGCCGAGGATCGGCACCGCCCGAATGCGATCCTTCTGCAGCTGGACCGACCGGCCTGTCGAGGAGACGAGGAGGGCTATCGGCTGGTCGTGGACCGCCGACGAGTGCTTCTGGAGGCAGGGAGCCCGGTCGGGATCTTCTACGGACTCCAGACCCTCGGCCAGCTCCTGCCCACTCGTCATGGATCCGGTTCGTCGGGAAGGGGTCCCAGCTGGCGGATTCCCTCGGTAGAGATCGAAGACGCGCCCCGATTCCCGTACCGTGGGATGCACCTGGACGTCGGTCGCCACGTGTTCCCGGTCTCGTTCATCAGGCGGTACATCGACTGGATGGCCGCGTTCAAGATGAACACGTTCCACTGGCACCTCACGGAGGACCAGGGCGGGCGGCTGGAAGTCAGGCGCTATCCCAGGCTTACCGAAGTCGGCGCCTTCCGGGCGGAGACGATGGTGGAGAAGAACCACGACCCGTACATCGGGGATGGCGTGCCGTACGGGGGCTACTACACCCAGGCCGACGTGCGGGACATCGTTGCGTACGCGGCAGAGCGGTTCGTGACGATCATCCCCGAGATCGAGATGCCCGGTCACTCCACCGCCGCTCTCGCTGCCTACCCCGAGCTTGCCTGCACCGACGGTCCCTTCGAGGTGGCCACTCGCTGGGGGGTGTTCGAGGACATCTACTGTCCTGGCGAGCGGACCTTCTTGTTTCTGGAGGCTGTCCTGGAAGAGGTGATGGAGCTGTTTCCGGGAGAGTACATCCACATCGGGGGGGACGAGGCTCCCAAGCGCTCTTGGGAGGAGAGCCCGCTCGCCCAAGCGGTAATCCGGCGCGAGGGGCTTGCGGACGAGCAGGAGCTTCAGAGCTACTTCATTGGCAGGATCGAGGCCTTCCTCAACTCGAGGGGACGCCGCCTCATCGGCTGGGACGAGATCCTCGAGGGGGGCCTGGCTCCGAACGCGACGGTCATGTCCTGGAGAGGAATCGCGGGAGGGATAGAGGCGGCAAGGGAGGGGCACGACGTCATCATGACTCCTACGAGCCACCTGTACTTCGACTTCTATCAGGGGGATCCATCTCAGGAGCCGCTGGCCATCGGCGGATACACTCCGCTGGAGCGAGTGTATGCCTTTGAGCCAGTTCCCGAGGAGCTGACGACTGAGGAGGCTCGGCACATCCTGGGGGCGCAGGCAAACGTCTGGACCGAGTACATGAAGACGACCGACTATGTGGAGTACATGGTGTACCCCCGGTTGCTGGCTCTGGCGGAGGTCGTCTGGTCGCCGTCGGAGGCGCGCGACTGGGCCGGCTTTCTGGCTCGTCTCTCCCCTCGGTTGGCCCGCCTGGACGCCGCCGGCGTGAACTACAGGATTCCGGACGTGTCGGGGCTGGAGCACGATCGCCTGACCCTGGACAGCCACTTCACCGTCGAGCTGGGCACCCCGCTGGCCGAAGGAGAGATCCGGTACACGACCGACGGGTCCGAGGCCACGGTGGCGTCGCCCCGGTACACGAGCCCTCTTCGGATCCAGGCCACGGACGAGGGGACCTCCGTGGCTGCCCGGATCTTCCTTCCCGACGGCCGGTCCAGTGCGGTGCGGCGCGCCCGTTTCGCGCGGGCGCGCCTGCACCGGGCCGAGTCACCGGAGCCCGTCGACCTCCGGCCCGGCGTGACGGGGGAGCGGTTCCAAGGCGCGTTCGGGTCCGTTGAGGATCTCCGGGGTTTGGATCCCGTCGAGTCCTCGGTCACTGAGGGCCTCGAGGTGCACCATGAGCTGGAGGGGAACGAGCTCGGATTCCGCTTTGCCGGGCTACTGCGGGTGCCCAGGGACGACGTGTACACGTTCCATGTCTCCTCCGAGCACGGGAGCCGCCTCTACGTGGACCACCGGCTGGTCGTGGACCACGACGGATTTCACGGCATGGTGGAGCGGGTCGGAGACGTGGCGCTGGAAGCCGGACTGCACCCGCTGGAAGTGTGGTACTTCCGAGGAGAGGGTGGGGGTGGGCTCCGGGTCCAGATCAGTGGCGAGCGGCTTTCCAGGTCCGACATCCCTGAGGGCTGGCTCTATCACCGGTAGCTCCCGCCTGGTAGACTCGCAGCAATCAGGGATCAGAACTCCCCGACCAGGGTGATCTCAGGCTCCAGGCTGTAGCCGAGCTCCCTCTCCACGCTCTCCCGGGCCAGGTCCATCAGGTATCGGACCTCGGCGGCCGAGGCCCCACCCAGATTGACGATGATGTTCGCGTGCCGGTGGAAGATCTCAGCTCCCCCATGCGTGAGTCCCTTCAGCCCGCACTCGTCGATCAGGCGCCCGGCCCCGATTCCATCGACCTTCTTGAAGATGGATCCCGCGCAAGGGTACAGCCACAGGTCCGGATGCCGGTCGTTCCTCCAGCGAAGGTTCTCCTGGATGACGGACCGGAGCTCCTCCCGGGGTCGAGGCTCCAGGCGGAACGTCACGGTGAGAACGACGTCCCTCCGATCGTGCAGGATGCTGTAGTCGTACCCGAACCGGAAGTACTCCGGGCCGACCCGGATGCGCGTCCCTTCTTCCGTGAGGATCTCGGCGGACTCCAGGACTTCCGCGACGAAGACGGTCCGCTCCCTCTCGGGTGCGGGCGAGAGGAAATGGAGATTCTGCCAGATTGCCCCTCCTACCGTGCTCGGGATTCCCACGAAGTGGTGGAGTCCGCCAAGGCCCTTGTGAACGGTGGCCTGGATGAGGTCGGGGAAACACTCGACTCCAGCACCGGTCTCGACCCCGTGGCCCTCGAGAAAGCGGATGCCCCCCGCCTCGCTCTTGATGACGAGTCCGCGGTAGCCACGGTCGCCGACGAGGATGTTGGCTCCCCGACCCAGCACGAAGTGCGGCGCCTGAAGATCCCGGGCCACGGTGACCACCCGGGCCAGCTCGTCCGCGGTCTTCGCTCGGTAGAGGAAATCGGCTGGGCCGCCGATTCGAAACGTGGTGAGGGGAGCGAGCGCGACGTCCCGTTCGATCCGTCGGGGTCCGAGCTCCCTGGCGAGTGCCTCCGCCAGAGGTTCAGTCCCGCCGCTCCTGTCCGGTTCGGTGCCTCGCATCCGGGCTCTCGGCCTGAGGAATCCTGTGCGAAAACTAGCGGGCCGGAGAAGCCTACGTCACCTGCGGCGATAGAGGCCGTAGAAGACCGTGTTCCACGTTTCGCCATCATCGCGGGACTGCTCCCAGACCTGTCGCACCTGATCCGTGTCTCCATCCACAACGGACCAGCGGATTCGGTGTGCCACGGTGGAGCCTTCGCGACCGAGGGTCTCACCCTTCAAGATCATTGCACCTGCTTCGATCCGACCGGCCAGGAGAAGGAGCGTTCCGTTGGAGTCCACCCAGGTCTGCTGCCACATCCCACGCGTGCGGTCGAAGATGTTGAAGCTCTCGCCCAGCACGCCTCCGCCGTTCCAACTCTCGTGAATCACGCAGCCTCTCATGGTGGAACGGATGGTGTTTTCACCCACCTTCCGACCCTGCGTGTCGAAGACGTCCCAGGTCCCGATCCAGAAGTCGAACTGGCGGTGCTCCGGAGCGTCACAGGTTGTCTGGCCCTGGGGCGGATTCTGCGCCTGACCCCTGGAGACGCATAGGAGGGTGAGGGACAGCAGGATCAGGGTGGCCACGGGGTCAGGGTGGCCACGGGGTGGCGAGTGTCGGTCATGGCCGCGCTCCGTCTCGATGGGTTCGGTTGGCCTCGAGGGCCTGCAGGCCCGTACACGTTCTCGAGTCCGCTGGGCGCTCCCGATGTGGGATGTGGATGGCGGGATCCAGATCCGAATGGTCCGGATCCCATACGACGCGACGGCGCGAGGGTTTCTCACGAGACAGGGGGGCCGCGGGACGGATCGGGGTTCGGTCCGGTGAGGAGGGGATCTCGGGCCGGGAGACCGCGAGTCCGCTGCAACTCCTGGGGCTTTGTTTCCGTACGGCGAAGGGGGCAGGGATGAGGGAGCCGGGGAGCGGTTGCGCACCTCTCGGCAGCGGTTCCTTGTGAGAGGGGGGAGTGTTCGCTTGCGGGACGGCGACGTCCCGAATGCGGCCACGGAATCCACGACTCCGGACTCCTGCGGCTAGGCGCTATGTCGTTGCAATACAGTTCATTGCACCAAGTCATGTGAAAGATCACACGAATGGCACGAAGCTTCCCTTTAGGAAGGAGCGCAGGGATTCATTCGAGGAGTGTGTGGAAGTGAGTGATCGAGAACGAAGGATTCGCCTCGTCGGAGGCATCCTGGCCATCGTGGCGACGCTACTGCTCCTGGTGGCGAGCCATGCGAGGCCCGTCCAGGGGCAGGAGCCGGAAGTATCTCTGACGCTGGAGGAGGCTCTGGCGCTGGCTCGCACCAACAACCCCGGCTACCTCAGTCAGGCGAACGACCAGGCGGCGGCGGACTGGGCCGTGCGGGAGTCCTTCTTCAACCTGCTCCCTCAGGCTACCGCACGAGCCGGCGCCCAGTACGTGGACGCAGGGACTCAGGTGTTCGGTGTCTTCACGGGAGACGATATTGGAGCGGGTACGACGGATTACTACCTGTCGGACTACGCCCTCAGCGTCACCTACCAGCTGGATGGCTCGACCTTCGCCAGGGTATCCCGATCCCGAGCCGACCAGAGGGCCACGAGTGCCCGGATCCGCGCCGCCGAGTTCACCCTGGGCTCCGAGGTGACGCGTCAATACCTCACGGCGCTTCGAGCTCGGGACCAGGTGAGCCTGGCCACGCGCCAGCTGGAGAGAGCGACGGAGAACTTCGAGCTGGTCTCGGCCCGGGTGCAGGCCGGGGCGGTGGTGGCAACGGATGGGAAGCAGGCTGAAGTGGAGAGGGGCAGGGCGGAGGTGGAGCTGCTGCGGGCGGAGAACCTGCTCCGGGCCGAGAAGCATCGTTTGATGGAGCAGATCGGCATCGTCATCGATGCGGAAGTCCAGCTCGCCAGCGAGTTCGAGGTGTTCGAGCCAGTATTCGATCGGGACGATCTGGTGGCGAGAGCCATGGAGGCGCACCCCCTCCTCGGGTCCTACGAGGCCGCCGAGGGAGCTGCTTCCGCCAGTGTCTGGGAGGCACGAAGCAGCTACCTGCCTAGCCTGTTCGCGTCCGCGAGCTGGTCGGGATTCACGCGTGAGATCGGGGACGAGGGCTTCCTGCTGGGGCAAGCTCGGGGCAGCGTGCACAGCCAGCGCTCCAACTGCGAGCTCATGAACCAGATCTCCTCGGGTCTCCGGGAACCCCTGGACGGCTACCCTCTGGACTGCTCCGTTTATGTCCTGACGGCCACGGACGAGGCGGCGATCCTGAGGGCCAACCAGGCATTCCCGTTCGACTACACGCAGCAGCCGCTGTCCTTGCGCGTGCAGGTGTCCGTTCCTGTCTTCCAGGGCTTCACCCGACAGAGACAGGTAGAGGAGGCCAAGGCCTTCGCCCGTGACGCGCGCGAGAGCCGGAGAGCCGAGGAGCTGCGCCTCAGGACCGCGGTGAACACCGCCTTCGACGATCTGCTCACCGCTCATGAGGTCGTCGGGATCGAAGAGAGGAACCGCCAGGTGGCGGATCAACAGTTGTCCCTCGCTCGGGAGCGCTACCGTCTGGGAGCGGCGGCCTTTCTCGAGTTCCTGGAAGCTCAGAGCTCGCTGGCTCAGGCCGAGCGGGACTATCTCAACGCCGTGTACGACTTCCACAATGGCCTCTCGGCTCTGGAGGCTGCGGTAGGGGCGCGGCTCATGGAGGATGGGAGCGAGTCATGAACGATCCAATTGAACCGGGCTGCTGGCCGACACACGGGGTACCGGCTCGGTTTCCCAGATTCCCGAAGCGCCGGAAAGGAAGGGTGGGGAGGGGGTACGGTATACGTTGGAGGTTGAAGGACGGGTGCTGGGTGGTGGAGGTGCGCAAATCCGGCCGCGTGGTGGTACGCCGCGAGAGGCGGGGGCCATCGGGGCCACCGGAGTGAGCCAAACCCGACGGGCCCGGCGCGTCTCAGTGAGAGAGAGATTCAGTGGACATTCCTCGTGATCCGAAGCCCAAGAAGAAGAAGCGGATCCTCTACAGTGTAGCCGTTGTCGTCGGTCTGACGATCATCACCGGTGCGTTGAGGAGCCTCAAGCCGGCAGCGCCGAGCGTGGATCGCGCCACGGTGTGGTTCGATACCGTTCAAGCCGGCACCATGGTTCGCCAGGTGCGGGGTCCCGGAACGCTCGTTCCCGAACAGAGCCGGTGGATTACCGCCGTCAACTCCGGGCGCGTCGAGCAGATCCTGGTTCTCCCGGGAACGGAGGTCGACCCCGAGACGATCATCGTCCGCATGACCAACCCGGATGTGGAAGTGGAGTACCTGCGCTCGCAGCAGCAACTCAGTGACGCCCAGGTCGCGCTGGTTCAGCTCCGGACCACGCTGACGACCCAGCGTCTCCAGCAGCAGGGGCTCCTGGCCCAGACCCGAACCCAGCACCTGGATGCGAAGCGGGTCCACGACACGAACCAGCAACTCTTCGACATGAATCCGGAGCTGGTGGCCAGGGCTGAGCTGGACCGGTCCCGGGAGCTCGCGGAGGAGCTGGCAGCGCGTCTCGAGTTCGAGCAGGAGCGTCTGGAGGTCATGAGTGGGGCCATCGAGGAGCAGATCCGCGCGCAGCAGACCCAGATCGAGCGGCTCCGGGCCATCATGGTCTTCAACCGGGAGCGAGTCGAGTCGATGGAGGTCACAGCGGGCGTGGGCGGAATGCTAGCCGAGATGCCGCTGGAGGAGGGACAGTGGGCTCTGGCCGGCCAGACGCTGGCGCGAGTGGTCCAACCCGGTCGGTTGAAGGCGGAGCTCAGGATCCCCCAGACGCAGGCCCAGGACATCGCGCTGGGACAGACGGCATATATCGACACCCGCAACGACACCATCGTGGGACGAGTGGCCCGAATCGACCCGGCGGTTCAGAACGGAACCGTCACCATCGATGTCTCTCTTCCCGAACAGCTACCCCCCAGCGCTCGTCCGGACCTGAGCGTGGACGGGACGGTGGAGATCGACCGCCTCGTGGATGTGGTGTTCATGGGACGCCCGGCCTATGGTCAGGCCAACAGCCGCGTGGGTATCTTCAAGCTCGTGGAGGACGGCAGCCACGCCCTTCGCACCAACGTCCAGCTGGGCGCGAGCTCGGTGAACGAGATGGAGGTGCGAGACGGGCTTCAGCCCGGGGACATCGTCATCCTCTCGGACATGTCCCAGTGGGACGGGTTCGATCGGGTCCGTCTGAGGTAATCGAAGAAGGAATTGGGCCCGGGGCGGGGCGATTCGCTTCCTCGCCGTCGAGCCTGAAACCGAGGCAGAGGACTCCTCGTACGGGGAGACGACGAAGTTGGGCGCCGGCCGGGCGCCGGCCGGGCGCCGGCCGAGCCGACAGCTTTGAACGGAGACGGAGACGCGACATGACGACCGCAAACGGATCCTCCCTGATCCACCTCGATGGGCTCAGCAAGGTGTTTCTGACCGAGGAGGTGGAGACCCATGCGCTGTCCGACATCCACCTCGACATCGAATCGGGGGAGTTCGTGGCCATTGCGGGCCCGTCTGGATGCGGGAAGACCACCCTCCTTTCCATTCTCGGGCTCCTGGATTCGCCCACCAAGGGGACCTACTTACTGGACGACGAGCCGGTGGAGAACCTCACGGCCTCCCAGCGGGCGAAGATCCGAAACCAGGCCATCGGGTTCATCTTCCAGGCCTTCAACCTGATCGGCGACCTCACCGTCTACGAGAACGTGGAGTTGCCGCTGACGTATCGCGGCATGCCCGGCTCCGAGCGGAAGGAGCGGGTGCACGCTTCGCTCGAGCGTGTGGGGATGGCACACCGGATGAATCACTATCCGTCCCAGCTGTCCGGGGGTCAGCAGCAGCGCGTTGCCGTGGCTCGCGCCATTGTGGGCAAGCCACTCATCCTGCTGGCGGACGAGCCGACCGGTAACCTGGACTCCAAGAACGGCCATGCCGTCATGGAGCTCCTTGAGGAGCTCCACGGAGACGGCGCGACGATCTGCATGGTGACGCACGATCCCAGGTACGCCCACATCGCCCAGCGCTCGGTGCACCTCTTCGATGGCCAGATCGTCTCGGAGGAAGACGCGAAGCGAGCCCTGGAGCTTACTGAAAGCGGGTTCGACGTGAGATGAGGCGACTCCTTGCTCCAGGAGGAGACGAAGGGTCCTGACCTCTCGTCGGACGACGGGCGGGGGAGGAAGAACCTCCCCCGCCCGTCTCTTCAGGGTTGTCTCCGGGGTTGTGGGGTGCTCTGCGCTGGCGCTCGACCTTATGAGCGCCGAAGCGCCATCCTTCCGGAGCCTGACGCCGCTCGGGGGCCGCTCGGGGGAGCTCACCGTTCATCGCTGGGCTCATACCGCCCGCGGGCCGGCATCGGACGACGCTCAGGCAGGGGGAACCTGGACCGGTGCAAGGTGTTCGTTTTTGGGACGAAGCCCTGATCCTCTGGTCCAGGGACGCGTCGAAGGACGAAGAGAGACAGAGAATCGCAACCATCTGTTTGACGGATTCTTACAGGTCGATCGTCGATGTTGAAGATGAGGAACGTCGAGAAGTCGTACCGGACCGGAGCCGGCGAGACCTTCGTGCTCCGGCGGATCGACGCCGACATCCGAGAGCGAGAGTTCGTCACGATCATGGGCCCGTCCGGGGCCGGGAAGACGACGCTCTTGAGCATCATGGGAATGCTGGATAGCGATTGGCGGGGAGAATTCCACTTCCTGGACCACCCGGTGCACGCCATGAAGCCAAAGGCCCGCATCCAGCTGAACCGGGACTACATCGGCTTCGTCTTCCAGCAATACCATCTGCTCGACGACCTGACGGTCTACGAGAACCTGGAGATTCCTCTCTCGTACCGGAACGTGAGGCGCCGCGACCGGCAGGCCATCGTGGCGGACACCCTCGACCGGTTCCAGATCGTGGGGAAGAAGGATCTCTATCCTAGCCAGCTGTCCGGGGGACAGCAGCAGCTGGTGGCCGTCGCTCGAGCCGTCGTGGCGGAACCTTCATTGATCCTGGCTGACGAGCCCACCGGCAGTCTCCACTCCTCGCAGGGCCGTATGATCATGGACCTGCTCAAGCACCTCAACGAGCAGGGGACGACCATCGTTCAGGTCACTCACAACGAGAATTGGGCCGCCTACGGTCAGCGGATCATCAACCTCAAGGATGGTTGGATCGTCGAGGAGTAGGGAGGCAGAGAGAGAGCACGGCATGACCGCGCCGCGAGTTCTCGTTGCGGACGATCAACCGGACGTCCTGGAAGCCCTCCGGCTCCTTCTCAAAGGGCAGGGCTATGCCATCGTGGCGGCCGCCTCCCCCGCCGGGGTGCTGAGCTCCATCGAGAAGCACGACTTCGACGCCGTCCTGATGGACCTCAACTACACCCGGGACACCACGTCTGGGAAGGAGGGCATGGATCTGCTCTCCGAGATTCGGGCCCTGGACAGCAGTCTGCCCGTGGTGGTGATGACCGCCTGGGGAAGTGTGGAGGGTGCGGTGGAGGCCATGCGGCTCGGGGCCCGGGACTATATCGAAAAACCCTGGGACAACGAGCGGCTGCTGGCCACGCTGCGGACCCAGGTGGAGCTAGGGCGCGCCCTCCGAAAGAGCGAGCGACTGGAGGACGAGAACCGACGCCTGCGTCGATCCGGCCTTCCCAACCTGATCGCGGAATCCAAGGCCATGGAGCCGGTCCTCAAGATCATGGAGCGGATCGCCCCGTCGGACGCCAATGTGCTCATCACCGGAGAGCACGGGACGGGTAAGGAGGTGGTGGCTCGCTGGCTCCACCTGGCCTCGAATCGAGCCCAGGCCCCATTGGTGCCGGTAAACGCCGGGGGCTTTTCGGAGGGAGTCTTCGAAAGCGAGTTGTTCGGACATGTCAAGGGAGCCTTCACGGACGCCAAGAGCGACCGCGTGGGCTGTTTCGAGATGGCGGATGGGGGCACGCTCTTCCTGGACGAGATCGCGAACATCTCTCTCCCGCAGCAGGCCAAACTCCTCCGCGTGCTGGAGGCCGGAGAGATCCAGAGGGTGGGCTCTTCCAAGGTCCGGACCGTCGACGTGCGGCTCCTGTCGGCCACGAACGCCGATCTCGACGAGATCGTTGCCGCCGGCGACTTCCGGGAGGATCTCCTCTACCGGCTCAACACCGTCGAGATCCGGCTTCCGCCTCTGAGGGAGCGGCGGGAGGACATTCCTCTTCTGGCCACTCATTTTCTGCATCGTCAATCGGAGCGGTACGGCAAGGAGGTCCAGGGGTTCCAGGACGACGCTCTGGAGATGCTCATGCGACATGCCTGGCCAGGAAATGTGCGGGAGCTGGAGCACGCCATCGAGCGAGCCGTGCTCATGGCCCAGGGGACCGAGATCCGGGTGGAAGACCTGGGCCTGCGCCGCCGGGGCGAGGAACCCGCGGTCGTGGAGGACCTGACGCTCGACGAGGCGGAACAGATGCTGATCGAGAAGGCACTGGGGCGCTTCGATGGCAACGTGAGCCGGGCGGCCGAGGCCCTGGGCCTCAGCCGAAGTGCCCTTTACAGGAGACTGCAACGTTACGGTCTATGAGCTCCGGACCCCTGATCCGGTGGCAGCGGCTGAGCCACGACC
>JBDHKE010000157.1:0-6992 GCA_039586555.1 Gemmatimonadota bacterium
CGGATCACCGTACCGGATATAGAGCTCACCCGTGGCCGGCGCAGGGAGCATGATCACGGACGTGCCCGCCGGAGTTGTCCCCACTGCAGCCGAGGGTTGGGCTGCCGGTTCGAGCGCTGCAGCGGCGGGTTGAGCTGGCACCCCAGACGTCGCTGTAGGGGCAGCGGCGGCCACTGTCTCCACCGGTGCTTCCGCGAGGGGCGCCTCCTCCGCTTCCGCCACGACTGGCCCCATCGGAGGCGTCACCGGCCCGCTCTCGGGGCGGAAGCCACCTCCGCCGCCCACGCGAAACTTGAGGCCCGCCGTAAACTGCCAGTTGTGAGTGAGATCGTCGGGGTCTGCCACGTCCTGGATGTCGGAGGCGGCGAAGAAGTCGCTGCCGGATAGTACGTAGTCCCGGGCTGTCGCGCTGATGCGCAGGTAACGCCCGATGGAAAAGTCGACGCCCCCGCCGACGATGAGCGCGTTCTGATCGTCGGGAATCCTCTCGGCAATCGTGGGCTCATCGTATCCGGGCTCGAACCCGGGCTGGAAGTCAATGCGCCCGGCACCCGCCACCAAGTAGGGACGCAAGCCCGCGCCACTGTTCAGATTGAACTGCGCTTCACCACCAAACGCCTGGATGTCATCCCACGCATCGAAATCCGAGTTCACGCCCTTCCAATAGAAGCCCCGGAGGCCGAACATCGAGCCAAAGTCCGTTCCAATGCGAACTCCGGCCATTTCCTGGTCGTCCAGACCGGATGAGTTGTCCCACTGCATCACGCCCGCCATAGGCTCCAGTGCGACCGCAAAGCCGGAGAAGGGGCTGCTGTAGCGACTCTCCAAAGCCGCGTCGAGACCGCCGAAGCGATCCGACTGCCGGCTCCCCAATTGGATCCCCACCCCGAGGCGGAGGCCGAGGCTGTTTCGAACCTTGGCCGCTTCGGAATCCTCGTCGGGGAGATCCGGACCACCCGTGGCCGGCGGCACGGCGAACGCCAACTGGTCGATCCGGTGCCGGTTGCTCTCGAGCACCAGCTCGCCCGTGACGACATCCCCCACCTTCGCCCGAAAACCCCCGCCGTAGCGGAGGTTGATGCGCTTGGACTGCTCGCCAATCTCGGGGTCGAAGCGGAGAATCCCTCCGCCTCCAAACAGGACCGGGGCGACCCGGCCCGTACCCAGCGTGATCAGGAGCTCACCGCCGTACGATGCCACGTCGATTTCCTGATCGACGAGGGGATTGCCCTCCGCGTCCCGGAAGGGCAGGGTTGACAGTCCGGAGCTCACGCCGTCGCGCTCGAAGTAATACCCGCGCAGCCCCACGTACCGGCCGAAACCAAGGCCGACCAGACCACCTCGAAGCTGCTCGTCCTCGAGGCCGATTCCGGAATCCCAACGGACCCAATTGAGGGCGGGAGCCGCGGAATAGGAAAGCGACTCCGCTTGCTGGGCACTCACGTCCGTGTGGGCGAGAAAGGCCCCCACCATCATTGCGGCGGGCAGCCAACGCCGCGGCATCGACTCGAGCCTTCCGACCCCTCCGGCGCAACCCACCCTTCGGGTGCCCTCGAGTGACCTGGGATCGCAGAGACGATCGCTGTTCATTTCGTTTTCTTCCTCTCTTTGAAGAACTGGCTCCCTGAAGAACCCGGGGGATTCGGCACGCGGCCGGGCCGACCTCGAAACCGCCCGAAACAGGGGGCAGACGAGGTCCTATCCTCACTCCAGTGAGGTGTTGGACTTCGGGGGGTGATTCTGGACCTCGCCGATTGGATACGCGGGTGCGGACGAAAGTCACAGCCGGCCCGGACCGAAGGGCCGGCTGCGGAGGAAAGAGATCTGGATTTGCGGGGAGTCGCCCCTCAGCGGCTCGTCGCCACCTCGTCCAGAAGGACGCTGTTAGCGATGGCAAACCGCTCGCCGTCACCCGAGAGAACGAACTGGGTCGGGGTCAACGCGGTGAGCGTACCCCTCTTGCCGAGGATCTCTATCTCGTCGCCGATCTCGAACAGGTCCCTCGCGTAGAAGCCCGCCAGAATGTTGCGCGTGATGTCCCGGGACCCCAGCGCGAACGAGACACCGAGCGCGAGGACGCAGAAGGCCAGAATCGCCGCCGTGACGAGACGGATCATGGCGGTCTCGATGTTGAGCTGATTGACCGCCATGATGCTCAGAACGAACAGCACCACCCCTGAGACCACCCGACCGAGCGCCGCCGAGTACGCGAAGCCCGCCTCTTCGGTCGCGGTGGTGATCGCCCGTCCGGACCAACGGGCGGCGGCGGTGCCAATCAGAAAGATGATGAGGGCGGCGACGACACGGGGCAGGTAGGCGACGAAGGTGCCGATCGCGTCCGCGATGGGCGTCAGCCCCAGGGCATTCGCGAACGTGCGGGCGAAGAGAAAGAGCAACACCCAGTAGAAGATGCGCGCGAAGAATCGGCTCGCTGGTAGGCTGATTCCGATCCGGCGGAGTCCGCTCTCGATTCCCAATCGGCTCGCTCCCCGGTCCACTCGGAACTGGGTCAAGAGCGCTCCCAGGATCTTCTCAGCCAGCTTGGCCACCAGAAGAGCCAGGACTACCAGGGCCAGAGCCGCGACGATCCGGGGCGTCCAATCGATCAGGTCCAGGGTCATGTTGTCTACCATGACGGTAAACTGTTCGCGCAGCGTCTGCATCAATCCCCCTTTTCTGGTGGCTTCTTCTCGGGCGGGAGGAAGAGACTAAGTAAGGCGCCGAGATACTCGAGCACGATCCCCCAAAGGCCGGACCACGACAGATGCCCCATCTCGGAGGCCACCTCCCGACGGTAAATCCGACTCCTGAGGGTGCCGCGGAACCCAGGCTCTCGGGGCTCGAGAAGCTCCGGGAAGGAGTTGAGCACCTGTTCCAGCCTCTCGTCGGCCGGTGAGGTCACTTGATCTTCGTCGTTCATGCAGGTCCTCTAACCTCGCGAATGGCCGGCCCGGTCACGGTTCACCTGCCGCGCGGTAGATCTGTGCAAAATGATCCCTGGCTCGCTTGAGCCGCATCTTCACGGCGGACAGACCGATGCCGAGCGTTTCGGCGATCTCCTCGTACGACAGTTGGTCCATGTACCGGAGCACGAGGATCACGCGGTGCTGATCGGGCATCTGCTCGAGGATCTCCGCAACCACCCTCTTCCGTGACTCCTCGTCCAGCTTCTTATCGACCGTGGACTCGACCCGGGTCACCGGTGCCGCCCGGGCCGCGGCGCTGTCGATATCCAGGAACCAGCGACCCCTCTCTTGTTCGAGGAAGCGGAGACAGCGGTGGATCTTGATCCTCCACAGCCAGGTCTTGAAGGTGGAGCGCCCTTCGAACCTGGGAAGCGCGAAGTACGCCTTGAGGAAGATCTCCTGTTTCAGATCCTGGGCGTCTTCCGCCGAGCCCACCATGTGTCGGCAGTTCGCGGCCACCTGTGACTCGTATCGCTCCACCAGCGATTCGAACGCGCTCAGGTCGCCTTGAGCAGCGGTCTGGAAGGCCGCCACCAGCTCCGCGTCTGACGGGCCTCCTGTCGGTCCACTGTCAAGCATCTGGACCCGCCCCGGCTCTACCGCTCACGCGGCGTCCGCCGACGCGCGCCCTTCGGTCCCGGACTCGCTGAGTGCGGCGATTCGCTCGGCGGACTCAGGGAGATCGGCGGGCTGGCGACGCATCTCGGCGAACTCGGCGGTCAGGAATTGCCTGAGATCGCTGCACAACGACTCCTGATTGCACCCTGCCCGCTTGCGAGCCTTCTCCTGCGCTTTGGCCGCCTGTCGGCCTTCTTTCAAGGCGCGTCCCTCCCCGTGCATGAGAGAAAGGGGCAAAGGACCGAGAGTAGGCCAACGGCTGCAAGCCTCGGCAGGCCCGGCGGCGCCTACGCGCGGTCGACTGCCCATCAAGCGTAGTACGCTCCGCGAACGCAGGCCAGTTCAAGGCCGCAAAAAAAGAAGCCTACTGCGGAGGGCTCGGCTCCGACCAGAAGGGGTCTGCCCGGTGTTGCGCCATTCATGGTCGTCCTCGCTAGGAGAGCGCAGGGGCTTTCCGGCCGCCGCTGGATCACCAGCGGACGACCGTTTGATCCGGAGACGGCGTCGCATGTCACATCTGGGGGCTTCAGATCTGCCTGCGTTTGTGGGTCAGGCACGTGACCCGGGCACGCGTATTCGTATCTTAAGACCCATCGGTCTCCAAGAAAGGACGATGAACGAACAGCTTCGAAACGGGCCGGCGGCAACGCCGAAGCAAGGGATGGAGCGGCGACTGGACCTGGAGGGGTTCTTATGGATTGGCCGGAGATTCTGGGCAGGATACATCAGGCTTTGAACGTGAGCCTATTCTCGATTTCGGGGACGTCCGTTTCCCTGGCGTCCATCCTCACGGTGATCATCATTATCCTCGTGTCCTTCTGGATTTCTCGTGTGCTCCAACGGATCGTCGGCCGGGGGCTGCACCGTCGAGGGGTGCGAGATGCGGGGACGGTCTCGACGACCCAGCGGCTCCTGCACTACGGGGTCATCGTGACCGGTCTGGGGATCGCGATCCAGACGATCGGCGTGAATCTGTCCGCGCTCTTCGCGGCGGGAGCGGTGCTCGCGGTGGCTATCGGATTCGCGATGCAGAACATCCTGCAGAACTTCGTTTCAGGGGTGATCCTTCTCGCCGAGCGGACGATCACGGAGCAGGACGTCCTCGCCGTGGACGGACGGGTGGTCCGAGTCAACCGCATGGGCCCGCGGGCCACGGTGGCCCGCACCCGTGACGATGAGGAGCTGATCATCCCTAACTCCGTGCTCGTTCAATCCACCGTGACCAACTACACCCTTCGGGACTCTCTCTACCGTATCCGGACCCAGGTGGGGCTCACGTATTCGTCGGACATGCGACAGGTAATGGAAGTGCTGGAAATGGCGGCTCGGGGCGTGGAACGCCATGAAGCCAAGGAGCCGCTCATCCTTCTCCGCGAATTCGGGGACTCGTCGGTGGTCTTCGACGTCTCTGTTTGGATCGACGATCCTTGGGCGTCGGATCGGGTGCGCTCGAAGCTCAACGAGGCGATCTGGTGGGCGCTGAAAGATGCCGGGATCACCATTGCGTTCCCGCAGTTGGATCTTCACCTGCCGGATCAGCTTCCGCCTTTGACCAGGGAGCGCTGATGGGTACTGGATCGATTCGCCGTCCCATACGGGCTATTGCGCCATCGCCATAGCGGAGGCCTGAGCGGCCGACGGATTCGTCCGTGATCTCCTCGCCGCGGCGAGCGCAGAAGATGAGGGCGGCTTCCAGGGATCTCCCCTCAGGCCTCTGGGGATGCAAAGGAAGACCCAGGCTTGCGGCATCCACGAGCCTGGGTCCTCCTCCTGGCAGGACCAGGGGCTATGAGGGCTGGAACTGCTGCGACGGGGCGTTGTTGAGCTCGTTCGAGATGTCGACGAAGATGTTTCCGATGGCGTTGCGCAGGAAGAGAAGCGCGAGAATGAGTCCGATCGCCACCAGCGCGATGATCAGGGCGTACTCTACGAGACCCTGCCCCGAGTCATCCGACCAGAGGTTTCTGAAAAGCTCCATGTGATGCACTCCTTCGGCCCTGGGCCGTTCGCTAATTGAGTCGACGGCTCCCTCGCGTCAGAACACCGTCACGTGACGAAATCAGGTAAGTTGCAATGGCCATGCCAGATAGGCCTGAGCGTCTAATCCATGGCGGGTGAGTGCCTTTTGGGTCAGGAGTGGGGAAGCATGGGCGTTGCTCTCATGCAACAGATCGTGACAAACTCGGGGCAGGAAGTCAGAGCAGCCAGCACGCACCCAGAATCGCTCAGGCCCCGCTCTTCAGCTCGGAGATGTCACGAGCGACCGCATAGAGGTTTCCCGTCTCCGGCTCGGGATACGAGGTCCACACCAGGTCCTTGTACGTCCCGTCCGCGCACCGGTACCGGTTCTCGAAGGAGACGGTAGGAATGCCCTCGGACAGCTTCTCCACCTCACGAAGGGTAGCCTCGACGTCGTCCGGATGGACGAACGCGACGAACGGTTGGCTGCACAGGTCCTCCTCTCGCCAGCCCAGTGTCCGCTCGAAGGCGGGGTTGACTCGCTTGAAGTATCCGTCCGTCCCCGCGATGCAGAGCATATCCAACGAAAGGTCGAAGAACTTCTGGAACTCCTTCAGCAGTGACACCTGACGCTCCAGTTCCTCAGCCATTTGATTGAAGGTGCTGGCCAGGATCCCGATCTCGTCATCTCTCACCACCGCTGCGCGGGTGTCCAGCTCTCCCATGCGGATCCGGTTCGCTGCCTCTGCGAGGTTGTGAATGGGTTTCGCGAACCGGAAGCCGAGCAAGGTCCCCACCAGGATCGCGATAGCCGAAAGCGAGAGGGCGAGCCGCATCAGATCTCGCCGGAAGTCCAGGGCCGGCGCCCGCTGCTCCGCAGCGTCGAACTTGACCACCAGTCCCCATCCA
Source organism: Gemmatimonadota bacterium (assembly GCA_039586555.1). GTDB lineage: Bacteria > Gemmatimonadota > Gemmatimonadetes > Longimicrobiales > Gaopeijiaceae > JBDHKE01. The sequence continues at coordinate 6,453 of JBDHKE010000157.1, forward strand.
GTCTCCGGGAGGAAGCGGGTGGCCGCCCAGACCGGCTCTCCCCGATAGTCGGTGATGCCCTCCAGGTAGGTGCCCTCCTCGCCGCGTAGCGCCCGGCTCGCCGGACTGTCGGTGCTCTCCCGCATGGAGCCGGGTCGCTGGGTCCCTCGCCGCAGCGGGTGAAGGACGTGGGGGGTCCCCTCGTTGCTCCGCATCACGATCATGGTCTCGCCCGTCTCTCCAAGGCCTCCGAAGCTCCGGGTGAAATCGACCAATTCCTGCGCGTTCATGAGGACGTGAAGGGTGCCGATCCGCTCCCCCTCCAGCGTCAGGGTGGAGACGAAGCTGACCCGGGGCTCATCTTCGGAGTTGAAGGAGACCCCGTCGTAAACGACGGTCTCTCCGGGCTCGGGGAAGCGGGGAAGTGGCACCTCCCGGAGCGGGAGCTCGGGTCCGCGTCGCGCGGACGCCACCGGCTGGCCCTCCGGGTCGTAGACGGTGAGGGACTCCACGGTGGCGACGGAGCCGAGCGCGTCTCCGAGGATTCGCTGGATGCGGTCC
>JBDHKE010000364.1:0-420 GCA_039586555.1 Gemmatimonadota bacterium
GGCCCCGGTCCCGGTCCAGCTTGTGGACGGCCACGATCCCCTTGTGGGAGAGCTTGGCTACGGTTTTTGCCTCCTGGACGAACCGAGTCACCTTCTCCTGATCCGCGCTCAGCTCTTTGGGCAGGACCTTCAGGGCGAAACGGGAGCCTGTGTCCCCGTCCTGGACCTCGTAGACCTCCCCCATCGCCCCCGCGCCCAGCTTGCGCAGGACCGTGTACCCACCCAAGGTGGGCTGCTTCCTCTTGGCGTCTTTCGGATCCTCCGCCATGTTCGCTCCGCACGTCCGATCGGTGAATCCCTACTGTACCGGCACGGGGGCGGGGCTGCAATGGCAGGGAGAGGCGGGCTGTAAGTTGTAAGTCGTAAGTCGTGTTCGCCGTGGATATATAAATACAAGGCACGGCCAACACGACTTACTAT
>JBDHKE010000364.1:430-2141 GCA_039586555.1 Gemmatimonadota bacterium
GAGAAACACCTCGTGGGAGTGAGTACAATCTATCCGTGAAACGCCTCCTCCTGCACGTCTGCTGCGCGCCCTGTTCGACCCTCTCCCACCGGCGCCTCGTCGACGAAGGGTGGGACGTGACCCTCGTTTTCTACAATCCGAACCTTCACCCGCCCGAGGAACACGAACGCCGGCTCGAAGAGGCGAGGCGCTACGCTTCCGAGGTGGCGCTTCCCTTCCTGGTTCCGCGGCCCGATTTCGCGGGCTGGGACGAGGCGACGCGGGCCCTCGCGGACGCTCCGGAAGGGGGCGAAAGGTGCGAGGTCTGCTTCGCTTTCCGCCTGAACGAGGTGGCGAAAAACGCACGGGAGGGACGGTTCGACGCTTTCGCCTCCACCCTCTCGGTGAGCCCCCACAAGAAGCCCGCCTTCATTGACAAGGCCGGAACGGCGTCCGCCGAGTGCCACGGCGTGGACTACCTGGCCACGGACTTCAAGAAGCGGGGGGGTTTTCAAGAAAGTGCGCGCCTCTCCAGGGAGCACGGCCTGTACCGGCAGGATTATTGCGGGTGCCGGTATAGCCGAAGGGAGTAGGTCCCAGCAAGAGGTTAGCCTGTAAGTGGTGAGTGGTAAGTCGTGTGGCTGTGGTTCGTACAGAGCACGATATAGCGCACCGCACGGCGAACACCACTTACCACTTACGACTTACGGCTCGCCCAATACATGCACTGACCGCAGAAACGCACCGTCCCCCTTGGGATTTCCGCGCTTTTCGGTGTAAAGTGGCGTCATGAGAGTTGGCATCCTCCAATTCGCCCCCGAACGCCTCGCCACGGAGGCGAACATCGACCGCATGCTCGACCTTCTCGAACGGGAGAGGGACGCCCTGATCGTCACCCCGGAATTGGCCACCAGCGGGTATCTGTTCCGAAACAAGGAGGAACTGCGGAGCGTGGCCCTGACCCCCGACAGCTACCAGCTCGATCCCCTCTACAAGACGCTGAAGACCAACCGCCTTCTCGTCGCGCTGGGCCTGCCCGAGAACAAGGAGGGGATCCTCTACAACTCGCTCCTCCTCGCCGGCCCCGAGGGCGTCATCACCCTCTACCGCAAGATCCACCTCTTCGACCGGGAGAAGTCCGTGTTCCACCCCGGCCAGGCGCCGCCACCCGTGCTGGAGGTCCGGGGGACCAAGCTGGGCATGATGATCTGCTGGGACTGGTTTTTCCCCGAAACGGCGCGCTACCTCGCGCGGAAGGGGGCGCGCGTCATCCTCCACGCCGCCAACCTGGTCCTGCCCTGGTGCCTCGATTCCATGCGAACCCGCTCTCTGGAAAACCGCGTGTTCGCCGTGACCGCGAACCGGACGGGCCGCGAGGAGGTGCCGGGGAAGAGCCTCGTCTTCAAAGGGGGTTCGCAGGTGACGGATCCCGACGGCAAGCGGATCCTCACGGCCTCGGACGAGGACGGGGCGGTCGTGAAAACGGTGGAGATCGACCCCCGCCGGGCGGAGAAGAAGGACGTCACGCCGAACAACTCCGGCCCCTGGGAGGTGCGGTTGGACCTGCTGACCTAGTCGAAGGTCCAAGGTCGATTTCAAAGGACTTTCGACTTTTTCCGGGTTAAACGAGCATGTGAAACATGGCCGCGGCAATGCCGAGGTAGATCGTCATGGCCGCCGTGTCGATGAGGGTGACGATGAAGGGCCCCGCCGCGATGGCGGGGTCGATGCC
>JBDHKE010000158.1:0-6922 GCA_039586555.1 Gemmatimonadota bacterium
ACCGATGAGAGCGGCACCGATGCCCTGGGCAACGGCGCGAGTGGCGTGCTCATCGTGGTCGCTTCGGGCAACATGATCGGAGGAGCCAGCGCGGCCGCGCGCAACCTGATCTCGGGGAATGGGAATAACGGTGTCGAGATCGTTACCCCGGGCTCGCGCGCAAACTCGGTGCAGGGCAACTTCATCGGCACCGACGTGACCGGCGCCCTTCCCCTGGGCAACGGAAACGCTGGAGTAATGCTGGCGGAGGGCGCGGCAGAGAACCTGGTCGGGGGACTGGAGCCCGGAGCCGGGAACCTGATCTCCGGCAACCTCGAAGGAGTGACGATCGCCGACCCTGGGGCCACAGGCAACGTGGTTCAGGGGAACCACATCGGCACCGACGCGAGCGGGACCGCCGCGCTCCCGAACGTGACCGGCGTCCTCATGCTCGGCAACGAAAACCTGATCGGGGGAATGGAGCCCGGCGCGGGGAATCTGATCTCGGGCAATACGGAGACCGGGATAACCTTCGACAACGGTGCGATGTCGAACCTGATCTTCGGAAACCTGATCGGCACGGACGTCTCGGGCACGGTCGCGCTCGGGAACGGGGGGCGGGGCGTGAACATCAACAACGCATCCGACAACACCGTGGGAAGTTGGGAGCCCGGCGGCCGCAACGTCATCTCCGGCAACCAGGGTGGTGTCCGGATCGCCGGGGACGCGCACGGCAATGCCGTGCTCGGCAACTACATCGGCACGGATGTCTCCGGGACCGCGGCCTTGGGCCACGCCGCTGCCGGCGTTCTGATCGCTGCCGGCGCCCACGACAACCGGATCGGTGACCAGCCACCCGGCTCCGGCAACATCATCGCCTTCAGCGGTCGAGCGGGCATTCGTCTGGTGGCCAACGCTGGCCCGGGCAACGCGATCCTGGGGAACTCGATCTTTGCCAACGGGGGCCTGGGCATCGACATCGGCCCGGCGCTTGTCACGCCCAACGACACCGGCGACCCGGACCCGGGAGCGAACGACCTGCAGAACTTCCCCATCCTTGAACCGGCGACGGTGCCCGAGGTAGGGATTTCGGTATCGTTCAACAGCACGCCCGGGACCGAGTTCCGGATCGAGTTCTTCGCGAACGGAGAGTGTGATCCGTCGGACCATGGTGAGGGGGAGACGTTCCTCGGGCACGAGATGGTGACGACGGACGGCCTGGGTAACGCGGGCTTCACTGTCCCGTTCCCGCCCGGCACGCTCATCACCGCCACGGCGACCGCGCCCAACGGGAGCACCTCGGAGTTCTCGCCGTGTGTCCCGGCGACCTGACGGAGGCAAGGCGGGAGCGCCGCCCGCCCTGACGGCGGGATCGGCGCGACGCTTCCTTTGCTCACAAGCCCCGGGCGTCACGAGGACGCCCGGGGCGTTTCGGTCTCGACCTGCGCGGCTGTGAAGACGCGCCAGCGCTCGATCGCCTTGTCGCTTTCCCCGAGTGGGCGAAGGAGCGGGTAAAGCCGAGGCTCACCGTGACCCACTCGCGCAAGTGGTCCCAGATGGCGGCGGTCAGCGCGTTCATCCCTCCGGACTGCCGTAGAACCAGAGGGGATTCATCCAGTTCTTGTCGTCGGGATCGATCCGTCGAGCCCGATCGTATTCGAACCGCGCCCGCTCTCGCATTCCCATGGAAAGGAAGACGTCTCCACTGATGCTGTGCTGGGTTGCCTGGAACCGCTTCTGCATCCGCTCCGCCACAGCAGCAATCTCCTCGTCGGTCTCTCCCGCATTGATCAAGAGAGGAAACGCGTTCTCTCGGAGCTCCCTGAGGTTGGCCAGGTTTCGCACCTGGTACTGCTGTGCCATGAAGTAGGCCATGGCAGGGGAGAACTCCAGATAGGGGTGGCCGTCGGTGTTGACTCGGGCACCTTCGACGTACCGTGCCAAAGCCTCTTCGCCCATCACGAACCAGCTCAGGAAATCCAGAAAGTCCGAGACGAAGAACCGCCCCAGCTCTTGCCGAACACCCTCTCTTTCCAGTTTTGCCCGTAGGGTTGGAAGGTCGATCTGGAGGGGCTCCAGCGTCCCCACCAGGACCCCATGGTGCCTCAAGGGCGACAGCCAAAGCGTGGTATGGGGAAACACCCTCTGAAAAGTCCCTGCCGTCATCCTCACCTCTGCATCTGACAGCAGGTGGATAGGCAACCATTGAACGACCAGCCCACCTTCCAGGAGTCGCCCCTTGAGCAGCTGGTAGAACTCGAGGGTGTAGAGGCTGCCATTTCCCGCCATCTTCGGAGACGTGGCATCAATGGAGATGATGTCATACTTCTTCTCCGTCATGAGCGCATGATTCCTCCCGTCTCCTATGCTCACGTTGAATCTGGGATCGCTCAGCACGCCGTGATTGACCTCCGGGAACCACTTGGCTGCGTCGATCACCCCGGACACCAGCTCCACACAATCCACCTCCTTCACGTCGTATTGCAGGATCCCCCACGACGTGCCCCCCGCTCCGAAGCCGATGATGTTCACGGAGGGGGAGGGCGCGCCGCTCAACAGGAGAGGTAGATGCGCCAGGGACTGCTGGGCGTCGTGTAACCCGAGGGTTGTTCCGGCGACGGGGAAGCCGTCGATGCTGAGGAGCTTGTCGCCGTTCTCGTCTTCGAAGACCTTCACCGTGGCGCCCACACCCTCCTCATACGACAGAACCTCGGCCGTCTCCATCCTCTCGTAGTATGACGCCAGGGGAACGGCGCCCTTGGTCAGGTAGAAGGTCCCCAGGCTCCCGAAGGCCAACCCCGTCGCGCCGACCGCCGTCCACCGCTTCATGATGGGCATCAACGGCTCGGACAGGATCAGCACGGCGCCAATCAGGACGTTGATGGCGGCGACGATGATGATGGCGTTGTGCACACCGATGAAGGGAATCAGCAGGAAGCCAGCCGCGAAGGAGCCCAGAACCCCTCCCATGGTATTCGCGGAGTACACGTTTCCCAATGCGGTACCGACCCTCGCGATGTGCCTCGTGCAGATCTTGGTCACCAGGGGGAACGCCATGCCCATGAGGACCGTGGGCACGAGCATGACCATGAGGCTGGTGGCGAACCTCATGCCGGTCCATTTCCAGTACAGCGTGGAGTCGAGAGAGGCACCGGCCATGCGTTGAATGACCGGAGTCGCGCGTCCGAGAATCGGAATCGCGAGGACGGCGAACACCCCAATGAGGATCTGGATCAGCCCCAACCAGGCCAACAGCCTCTTTCTGGTGTCCGCGAATCTCGCGATGAGAAAGCTTCCGATGGCGATCCCCAGCAGGAACGCCGTCAACATGGTGGAGAAGGCGTGAGTGGAGATGTCCAGGAAGAAGACCAGAGCCCGCGTCCACAGCACCTCGAAGGCCAGAGCACAGAAGCCGGACAGGGCAGCGGCCCACAGGGCCAGCCGCACGAGCTTCGTTGAATAGACCCCCTCCCTGCTCTCTTCCGGCTCCACCCTCCTTGCCTCCGAGCCACCATCGGCTACCGGCAGAGTCCCCGGACGCCGATTCAGGACCAACACGACGCCTGCGATCAGGAGGTTCACCACTCCGGCGACGTACGCGGCTTCGTTCACTCCCACGAGCAGAATGAGAAAGAAACCCGCGGCCAGGGCGCCCACGACGGCCCCGAAGGTGTTCACGGCATAGAGTTGACCCACGTGCCATCCCAGCCGCTCCTGTCTCTGAACGAAGAACCTGAGGATGACGGGGAGAGTCCCCCCCATGAGGGTGGCGGGAATGGCCAATACCAGGAACGACAACGCGAATCGGATCAGGCTGAACGGGTAGAAACCGATCTCAAACTGGCGAGAGATACCGACGTAGAGGTCGGTCACGCCGGAGAGGAGCATCGGCATGAGGAACGCAAATATCCCGATCCCCGCCTCCAGTAGTGCATAGAGCACAAGAGGGTTCTTCCCCCGATCGATGACTCTTCCGAAGGTGAAGCTGCCCAGAGCCAACCCCGTGAAGAACGAGGAGAGGATGGTGCAGGTGGCAAAGGACGTTGCACCGAACACGAGGATAAGCATCCGCATCCAGACGACCTCGTAGACGAGTCCGCAGGCTCCGGAAAGGAAGAACAGAGCCAGGATCGTTCGTCGGACGGAAGCTTCTCGGGAGGGAAGGACGCCGACCATGGCGTCTTCGTTTCGCAGGACTCCGGCGGCCGTCGGTTGGGACCGCATGTCGTCGCTTCTCTCCAAGAGGGAGGTGTCTTGACAGACCGCATGATGGTGGGGCTGTGGGGGTCCCGGGTCAACGGCACCGAGCATTCTCCGTCCACGACGACACTGGTGTTGACCCGGGTTCGTGGGGCATTATTGGGGCAGCGGGGCAGCTTTGGGGTAGTCTGGCACGGTGAGCCAGGGAACAATGGGCGTGCCAGTGTGGGGAAGGTTGCCGCCGCTTCCGGCGTCCGTCACTGCAGAGCGTAAATGATCCTGGCCTGTGGGGCGGTGGCGTTCAGAGCGTCCAGCTCCCCGGAGTCGCGCAACAACCCCATGGGAAAGGCGAAGTTCGGGGAGATGAGTCCCCACACGCGGCCGGGTGTGCTCTCTACCATCAGCTGCACCGGGTACACGCTGCTGTCGAGCCAGTCCCGGTGCAATGTCGGCGGCAGGAACTGGGGGCTGGGTGGATGGGTGTGGACATAACCGACGATCGGGGGATCCGTCGGGCTCCGCGCTGGAGGCGGGCGGTGGGCGATCCCACGCGGATCACCTCGGGTCGGGTCGATGAGGTTGCCCGGTGCCTCGATGTAGGAGTCGTGCTCGCGGCCTCGCGTGTCCCCGCCCACCGGCGCGCGGGTGGGAAGCACCAGCTCCCCCCAGATCTGGGTGCCGATTCGCGAAGACGAGAACATGCTGAACATGCTTGAGCGCAATCGGTTGTGGGCCTGGCCGAGCGCATTGGGAGTGAACATCACATTGCCCACGCTGATCCTGAACGGTGTCAACCAGTCGAAACGCGAAAGGTCCGGAACCGGGCGTCGGGTGCCCGTATCGATCACCGTCTGCCTGCTGAGTTCGCCGATCCGGCCAGCCTGGTTGTAGCTGGGCTGCATGATCTGCCACATGCTGAGCGCCATGGCGGCTTCCTCCAAACGGCGGATGGCCGGAGACTCATGTGGGCGCCTATTCGGCTCTCATTAGACCGGGGCGGAGTGGGGCTGTCAAGCCGATTCCGGGGAGTCCTTCCGCTCGGGGCGCCTCAATGTCCCCGGCAGGACTGACCTCCGGCCAGCCTTCGGCTGGTCCTCAGTCGTCTCGTCGCTCCGCTCCTCGGCTCGAACCTGCGGCCTACTGCTCAGGAGGCACGATCAGCTGAGGCCGAATCCCGACAAGAAACCGTCTAAGTTATTGATGGATTGCACGATCTGCCGTATTCCCCTTCCCTGCCTGTCCGAATCTGCCGTCCTGAACCGACAGTACAACCGACAGTAACCGATAGTTGAAGCGACAGCACGTCCGTCACTCTAAATCACCGTCATGATCAGCCAACCTGACCTGCCTGACCAACCTGCCCCGGGTTCCATACAACACATCCCCCCGGGACCGGTCCCGGAGGAGGCCCGGATCCACGCCGCCTGCGTCTTTCAAGCTGTCGGGTCCGTGACCCGGGCCGTGAAGAGGATGGCCTGCGTATCGTGGTCCCGGACCAGGAAGAAGAACGGCCGGTCCACCACCAAGATCACCCGCTCGGGCTCCTCTTCAGGTAGGGCCGAACCCGCCTCCATGGCTAGGGTTGCCGCAGCCGCCTCGGTCCCCTCCTCATCCACCTTGATCCGGGCTTGGTGGATGACACTGGACACCGAGAGTCCCTCAGGGTGGGGAGTGATCCCGCTGAAGTCGGCGGTGGGCTTGAAAGCATCCCGAACCCCCATATCCAGGAGGGGCTCCTCCAGCGCCAGGATGGACCCGATGTCGAACCGGGGAAGGTGAAGGGTCACCGTCTTCTCCCTGAGCCCGCCGGAGATGCGCTGGATCAGTTCCATGCTCAGAGCCGCCTCCACCCGTTCCAGGCCTCCGCGATCGGGCACGATCAGGATTGCCCCCATGGCCTCGTACGGAAGGGCGACAGCCTCGAGCCCCAGGTCGTCCATGCGGATGTGCCCACGCTCGCCCGTGTCGCGCATCATGTCCGCTTCAACAAGGCCCTCCGGCGTGTGGAAGGGAGCGGGTGCGGTGGCGTCCCGTTCGAAGGGTGTAAGCCAGGCTGCTTTGAAGTAGGTGGCGTTGGTGAGGATCAGGCGCATGAGGGGATGGAGGGAGGGAGGCCTCACCACGGAGGGGATTCGCCCCCGGGTCCGTTCGTTGACCCATGCGTTGATCCGGGACGCGGCGGCCTCCGCGTCCCCGAAATCAAGCGAGGCCAGTTCCGCCGACACATCCTCCATGAGGCTCCTGATGTACGCCTCGTGGAACGGGTAACGCTCGGCCACCCACAGCGCCGTGGCGATGTCCAGGACGAACAGGTCGGTGGGCCTCTCTCTCCACTCTCCCGTGGCGGGGTCCTCGTCCCGGGTGGTGCCGGTTCGCCGACTCAGGGAGCGCGCCAAGGACCCGGCGGCGGCGGTCAGCTTCTCCGCCGGCCGTCCGCCATCTCCGGCCAGAGCGGCCAGGAGCTCCTTCAGAGTGAGCCCCTGTGCGCCCGGGACCAGGGCCACCAGGGTGAGCCAGACGCTGAAAGGTGAGTAAACCAGGTTGCTCCGCGTCGGCAACCGGCGGTGCAGCGCGAAGCCAAAGTCTCCCAGGCTTAGGGCTAGCTCCTCGGCAACCGTCTCATGGAGCGTATCCATTGTGCTCTCCTCTCTGCGTCCTGATTCAGCCCATCGGGCCGAACCATCCGCTCTGACTAGCCCTCCAGACCCTTCAACCCCTCCCCCCCCTCCTCCGCCATCCACTC
>JBDHKE010000159.1:0-6909 GCA_039586555.1 Gemmatimonadota bacterium
TCATCGACCAGGACACCGGTTGCTCGGACCTGGCGCTCGATCTGTCCAACCCCCGGAACGTCTACGCCGGAATGTGGACGTTCAGGCGGCGGCCCTGGCGCTTCGACGGCGGCGGCCGGGAGACGGCCCTGTACGTTTCTCGCGACGCGGGTGAGTCGTGGAGGAAGATCGAGACGCTGCCCGATGAGCCCATGGCCCGGATCGGCCTGAGCGTCGCCCAGTCCTCGCCGAACATCGTCTACCTCGTCACCGAGTTCCCCACCGCCGGGACGCTCTTCCGCTCCGAGGACCACGGCGAGAGCTGGCGAATGGTGAACGACGACCGGAATCTCAACTTCCGGCCCTTCTATTACTCCGACGTGGTGGTGGATCCCAACGACCCGAACACGCTCTACACCCTTTCCGGCGGGCTCTCCAAATCCACCGACGGAGGCCGCACGTTCGAACGGATCGGCCGGGACGTGCACGGGGATCACCAGGCCTTCTGGATCGACCCGGAGGACTCCGAGCACCTGCTGTCGGGAAGCGACGGCGGCTATCAGGTGAGCTACGACGGCGGCGCCACCTTCCACATCATGCGCAACGTGGGTCTGGCCCAGTTCTACCACATCTTCGTGGACGATCGGGATCCCTACTACGTGTGCGGGGGGCTTCAGGACAACGGAAACTGGTGCGGGCCCTCCCAGACCAACGATCCTGCGGGCATCCTGGCCGACCAGTGGTACACGGTGAGCGGGGGAGATGGCTTCTACACGGTGCCCGTTCCGGGGCAGCCTTACCTGGTGTACTCCAACGCCCAGGGCGGGTACTTCCGCATCACCGACACGCGCTCGGGGCAGACCCGCTCCATCGAGCCCTATCCGTGGATGGTGGGCTCGCAGGGCCAGAGCATGGAGCAGGCCAGCTACCGCTTCAACTGGGATGCTGCCATCCATATCTCCCCTCATGATCCGGCCGTCGTGTACTGGGGCGGGAACGTGGTCTTCCGGAGCCGGGACTACGGCTACTCCTGGGACATCATCAGCCCGGACCTGACCACGGACGATCCCGAGAAGCAGCTCGATTCCGGCGGGGAGGTGTACAACGACAACACCGCCGCCGAGTTCCACTCCACGATCCTGGCGATTGCCGAGTCCCCGGTGGAGCCCGGTGTGATCTGGGTGGGCACGGACGACGGCAACATCCAGATCACCCGGGACGACGGCGGGACGTGGACCAACGTCCGGGACAACGTGCCCGGGCTTCCCGCCGAAACCTGGATCGGCAACATCGAGGCCTCTCCCACGGAACGGGGAACCGCGTTCGTCGCCGTGGACAACCACCGGCTGGATGACTTCACGCCCCACCTCTACGAGACGGACGACTATGGCGCCACGTGGAGGGACCTCTCGGCAGGACTACCCCAGGACGACTACGTGAAGGTCGTGCGCCGGCACCCGGACAACCCCGCCCTCCTGTTCGTGGGTATGGAGCGGGGGATCTACGCGTCCTGGGACCGGGGAGGGATCTGGGTGGACATCCGGAACAACCTCCCCAGGGTGTCGGTGCGGGGCATTCGCGTCGAGCCCCGGTACAACGACCTGGTCATCGGCACCCACGGCCGGGGCGCCTGGATCCTGGACGATATCGGTCCCCTGGTGGGGCTGACCGAGGCGATACAGGAGGATCTTCACCTTTTCGATATTCGAGTCGCCACGGATTGGGAACGCTGGAGTCGGGGCAGCAGTCTCGGCCAGAGCACGTTTCGGGGGGAGAACCCGACGCCGGGCGCATACATCAACTACTGGCTCTCCGAGAGCGCCGCGGCTGGCATCGACGAAGGCGGAGCCGAGTCCGGTGTCACCGTCCGCATCACCGATTCCCAGGGAAGGATGGTGAGGGAGCTCCAGGACCGGGAGGCCTCGGCGGGCGTCAACCGGGCGGTATGGGATCTCACCTGGGAGGGTCCCCGGCCCCTCAGGGGCAGTGATGACGGTCCGGGCTTCCGAGGCTTCGGCCCATCCGGCCCGCCGGCATCCCCGGGCGTCTACACGGCCACCGTGATGGTAGGGGCCCAGACGTCTTCGAAGGAGTTCGTGCTGAGAGGGGATCCCAACGTGGAGGCGACGGAGGCTGACTACGACGCCCGGCTGGCCGCCGCCCTGCGGGCGCGGGACCTTCAGTCCCAGATCAACGACATGATCAACACCGTAGTCGATCTCCAGGACCAGATCGATCGCCTGCTCGCGTCCATCGAGGGGAAGGACCTGGCCGAGGGGGCGGCCGTCCGGGAGCAGGCCGGAGGGGCGAAGAAACGGATCGGGGCGCTGGAGAACGAGCTGCGTCGCCCGCCGCCTCGCATGGGGTACCGTCAGTATCCGCGGCTTTCGGAGCAGCTGGGATTCGTGAGCCGCGGCATCAACCAGGCCCAGGCAGGGCCCACGGAGGGCCAGCTAGAGGTGCTCTCGCTGGTCGAGCGGGAGGCTCAGGCACGGGCCGCCGAGCTCACCGACCTGGTGGACACGGCGATCGCGGACCTGAACCGGCTCCTGGAGGGCGAACCGAAGATCATCCCCGGTTGGCCGGGGCCACGACGGGTAAGCGCTCTCCCGGGCACATGAGGACGAAGGAGTCTATCGTGAAGGCAGGCGCAGTGGAGGCATGTGTCGGGAAGACAGGCGTCCTGGATACCGGCGTCTTGAAGGCAGGCGTCGCGCGGGCAGGAGGCGCGAGGAGAACAATTGCACTGATCGCCGCGATGGGGCTCGCCGCGGCCCACCTGAACGCTCAGGTGGCCTCGGAGATCCAGAGGGAGTACGAGCTGCGACTGGCTCGGGCCGACCGGGACTCCGCTACCGTGGAAGACCGGGTCGATGCCGCCGAGGCGGCGCGCTTCCTGCGCAGGTTCGAGGAGGCGCAGTTCCATCTCGACGTTGCCACGATGACCGCAGAGGACGAAGGAGACCGCAACCTCATTCTGGTGGAGCGGCTGTACCTGGAGCTGGCGCGCGGGGGCGGAGTGGAGGGAATCCAGGAGATGTTCCGCCAGGAGCGAGAGCGCCGCGAGATCCCGCCGGTGGTTCTGGCGGGCTGGGCCAACAGCTACCCCGAGCTACTGGTGGGTGGGGAGCTCGATGAAGTGATCGGGAGGCTCTCGGAGGACGCGGATGACCCGGAGTACCGGTGTAGGTGCTATGCGCCCAAGGCCTGGATGCACCGGGCGGCGGGGCGGATGGGGGAATCGCGAGTGTACTGGGATTCGCTGGTCGTCTCCTGGGAACGGGTCCCCGAGTTCGCGAACCAGTTTGACGAGGCGGACTGGCGAGCGCAGCTGGCGCGGAATCTGGCTCGGGCGGGACGAGCCGAGGGAAGCCGCGTGGAGCTGGAGCGGGCCATGGCGGTGGACGTCTCAGCGTTCGAGTCGGTGTCGATACGAAGGCGTCGCGCCCAGACCTACGCCGAGCTGGGGGACGTCGAGAAGGCGGTGGAAGATCTGGAGTTCCTCCTGACCGTACCTTCACCGGTGACGGTACACACGCTGGAGACCCGCCTGACGTGGGAGCCCATCCGGGAGACGCAGGCCTTCCAGGCGCTGTTGGCCAGGCACCGGAAGGGTGCGGATTGAGGGTCCGCGTCAGAGCCGGAACAGGTAGCTGAGCTTCACGAACAGCCCGTCGTCCGTGGGATCCATCCGCGACAGCTGGTAGCTGTAATCTCCGCTCATCACGCGGCTGTATCCCGCGTAGAAGATCGTGCCGGGAGAGGGCTCGTACTGGAACAGGAACTGGCCCTGGAAGGTGCCCGACTCGGTGGTGGTCTCCGGTTCCCCGTCGATCCAGATGGGACGCTCCGTGGTCGGGTCCCGCAGAGCGTCCTGTCGCGCGAGGTTGTACTGCCCGATGATCCGCGCGAGGACCGCCTTGTTGAACTGATAGCGGAACTCGCCCCGCGAGATGTTGGCGGTGGAGAACTGGGTGTCGTCCCTCCGCCGATGGATGCGCGAAAGCGTGTGGGAGAGGCTCAACGACACCGCGGATGTGGGCCTCAGGGTGAGGCTCGGGGCCACCAGGAGCTCTAAGCCCCTGGCGGCCTCGGCGAAGATGGGGATCTCGCGGAAGTAGATGCGGCCACTCAGTTGCGCCTCGTTGGTGAGCCGCATCCTCGGGAAGAAGGTCAGGGCCAGCATGTGGCTCAGGTCGTCCGGTAGCTGGAAGGGGCCCAGCTCCCCGGCCAGATCCTGGACCTGATAGGAGTCGTAGTCCTCTTCCCGGAAGCGGAAGTACCCGCTGCGAAGGATGATGGTCAGGCTGCGGTCCCCCCGGAAGGAGAAGGTGGGCTGGAGCTGCACCTCCGCCTCGTAGGGCCGGGTTCCCTCCCAGAACTCGTCATGGTCGAAGAAGCTCTCGGAGCGAAGCTCCACGGCCAGCCGCTCCAGTAGGGCGCCAGGCCTACCGTAGTGAGTCCACCGGGTGGAGCCGAAGAGCTCCACGTCGCCCACCCGGGGGATGAATCCGCTGCGCGTTCGGAAATCGGGATGGATACCGTCGAAGCGGAGCTGCCATGCGAAAGTACGCCCGCTCCGCTCCAGCGTGGCGTAGACCAGGGGCTTGAAGCCCGTGTCCTGGTCATCGGAGGAGAGGGCAGTCCAGCTTCCCGCGAGCTGGGTGGTCAGGGTGAACCGCCCGCGGAAGAGAACTCTCGCGTCGGCGCTCACCACGCGGTTGTAGACGTCTCCCCCTTCCAGTGTCCTGTCCGTGTACAGAAAGCCGACGGTCGATCCGGTGCCCACGTCCCTCCCGGCTCGCACCAGGTTGAAGATGGCGTTGTCCGTTCCGCCGAAGAGCGATGAGGGACTCTCGTCCCATGCGCCCAGGTAACCCACGTTGAAGGATCCCAGCTTGCCGGTGAGCTTGGCGCCGAGCTCGGGATCCGCGATCTGGCGGGTGTAGACCAGGGGCTTGGGTGTGCGGAAGATCTCCGTTCCCTCCAGGAAGAAGGGCCGCTTTTCCGGGAAGAACAGAGCGAACCGCTCGTTGAGTGTAATGCGGTCCGCGTCAGCCTCCACCTGGGAGAAGTCCGGGTTGTAGGTGGCGTCCAGAATGAGGTTCTGGGTGAGACCGACGCGGGTGTTCAAGCCGAACTCGCCCGTGGGGTCCTCGTGAACGAAGGCTTCGTCCCGGAGCTCTCCCGTTCGCCTGCCGGTGGCCACGGGGTTCAGCTCGACGAGGCGCTTCGGCCGCAGGTCCCGAAGCCCCACCAGGTGTCCCCCCTGAGCCAGCGTGCTGGAGATCTCCTGGGTGAGAGGAGCCCAGGACTGCTTGAATCCACGCCGCTTCACCTCCCGTACCACGTTGAATCCCCACCTCTGCACCGGGAGCTGCCGGAAGCGGAGGGACACGTAGGGAATCCTGATCTCGGCGGTCCACCCTTCCTCGTCGACGCGACCTTCCGACTCCCAGATGAAGTCAGGGCTGAAATCCACCGAGGAGCCGCCCCCTCCCCCCCCTCCACCTCGCGATCTCTGCAGCCCTTCGATCCACAACCCGTCCGTCTGTATGCCCAGCGGATTCACGTAGAAGATGTACGCCTGACGATTGTCGTCGAAGGTGTCCAGCCAGATGCGAACCCAGTCGTCGCTGCGCGCGGACTCGTCCCGCTCGCCAAGGCGGGCGAGGATCAGCTCGGGCTGCCTGTCGAAGGCCCGCACGCCGAAGTAGATGGCATCGGAAGTGTAGAAGACCCGAACCTCGGTGGCCTCGATGGACGGGATCCCCTCCACGGGCTCGTACTGGGAGAAGTCCGTGAGGACGGCCGCCTCACTCCAGAGGTTCTCGTCCAGCCGCCCGTCGATGCGGACATCCGACTCCTCGATCCGGGGCACGTCCACGTCCAACTGCCGTGCCATTCCCCGGAAGGTGAGCGAATCGGCCACGTTCGCGTCGAGCGCACCCAGGCTGGTGGCGAGCGCGAGCGGCAGCAGGGTCAGCATACGGCGGGGTGCCTGCGTTCACGGAGTGATGGGTGGTGCCTTGGCCTCTCACCCGGGTGGCCGGGTGCGGGAATCTACGACCGTTCGGGAGGAGCGCGCCAGCTTCGTGCCCGGCTTCGCTGATAGGCCGGCGCGAGCCGGCCGAGGCGTCGCCTTCCGGGCCAGGTCCACCCTGGAACCCGTCCGCTGAAACCTTCCTGGGATGGGATGTGTAATGACAACTATAGTTGTCATACTGTCATCCCACCTTCCGAGGAAATCGCGATGGCTACGCAAAGATGGTGGATTCACCCGGCCCTCTGGGGGTTCTACATCGTCATCGTGCTCGAATTCCTGTTCATGATCAGTCCCTTCGCCCTGCACTTCTACTCGGGCTACGGACCGGTGCTGAACGCGATGTTGGCCTCACCCCTGACAGCATGGCTCACCCGGTTCTTCCTTCCGCACTTCTCTCTCACCGACAGTCCGATCCTCAACGAACTGAAGTCCCTCGGGTTCCTCCTGGTCGGTGCCGGCGCGCTCCTGTTCTTGCTGAGCGCCATCCAGCTCTATGGGGCTAAGCTCCTGAGGTGTGGGGCGGTTACGCGTGGCCTCTATCGCTTCGTACGGCACCCCCAGTACCTGGCGCTGACGCTGCTCGGTCTGGGTGTGACTCTGATCTGGCCGCGTTTCCTTGTGCTCGTCACCTTCGTCACGATGGTGTTCCTCTACTATGCCCTGGCCAGGCATGAGGAGCGAGCGTGTGTGGAGAGGTTCGGCGAAGGCTACCGAGAGTACCAGCAGCGGACCGGCATGGTCATGCCCCGCCTCCTTTGGCAGCGAACGATCGGCGGCGGCCAGAGAACGATAGGATGGAAACGAGGGGCCCTGTTCTATGCCGCGACTCTGGCCACCACCGTCGCCGGTGCCTTCGCACTTCAGTCCCACAGCCTTTCCCGCGT
>JBDHKE010000042.1:0-26289 GCA_039586555.1 Gemmatimonadota bacterium
GACGATCATCGGCCTGGCGCTGGCGGCTACTCTCGTTCTACGTCCTCCCGTGGCGGCGGTATACCGGCTGGCCGCTCACGGAGCGGTACTGATGTGGCTGTGGCGGGAGCTCTCGGGTCTGGACGGAGGGCCGGGCTACGTGACCATCGCCTGGGGCGCCTATGCCGTCGGCCTTCTGGTCCCGGCCCTTCGCCTCGACCGGCAGCTGCTCCGACAGGTGGCCATGGCCACCCTGTTCCTCGTGGTGGGCAAGCTCCTGGTGTTCGACCTGGCCAACGTGGAGGCGATCTGGCGGATCCTGCTGTTCCTCGGATTCGGAGGGCTTTTCCTGCTTCTCAGCTACTCCCTGCGCTCGCTCTGGCGGCCGGCCCAGGGTGGGGGACCGGCCCAGAGCGGGGGACCGGCGCAGGGCGGGGGACCGGCGCAGGGCGCCACGGGCAGCAAAGTGTCGCAGCCGGACTCCTGATTGGAATACTCAGAACTTTACCACGAGGGCAACCGTGAAGACGCTGTCCACCCTGTCGAGCTCGGTCAGGACCGACTCCTCGGTCCCCTGGAGAGGGACCGACACCAGAGCGGGCTCGTTGTCGAAGAGGAGCTGGAGGCTGGTCTTCAGCGCCAGCCCCTCCGCCATCTGGACGGCGATCCAGTTCGTGAGATCGGCCCGCAGGTCGGACGTCTCGTCGAGGTTCTCGTCCACGATGAGCGTGCTTCCGTAATCGGTGGTCTCCGTCACGCTCCGCAGGTAGTCCCAGGAGGCCCGGAGACCCAGGAAGGAGTCTTCCACATCCGGATTCTTGACCACGTCGTCCTGGACGGTGTAGGTCAGGCCCACGTCGGTTCGGAACTTGCGGGACTCCTCCTCGAACCATGTCTGGCCTACCCCCGAGACCAGGGCATACCGGTTGTCGAAGCCTGCGAAGGTGTTGCGCTCCCAGCCCACGCCTCCGAACAGGAACGTGGCGTCGGAGACGTTTCGATCGTACCGGCCCCGCACGAAGTAGTTCTCCGCAGTCTTCTCGGTATCCTCCACCTCAGCGACCGAGAAGCTCGAAGCCGTGCCCGTGGCCGCTCGGCTCACCGTGGTGGCCTCGGTCCGGATGCCCCCCGCAGAGAACCGAACTGCCGCGTTCTCCCACACACGGTCCAGGCCCGTCTTCAGACCCAGTGTGCTGGAGGAAGAGTTCCCCGCCGTCAGCACGAACGTGAGCTCCGAGTTGCCCGACCAGCCGACCTCCTTCTCCTGGGCCGGGACGGGACCACTCCAGAACAGGGCGGCGAACAGGGCTAGCAGGGAAAGGCGTGGCCCGCTGATTCGATGGCTCATGGCTCTCTTCTCTTCTTTCCGACTTTCGGTTGCGTGCACCGTCAGACCCGCACGATCCTCCGAAGTCACACGGTGCGCCCAGATGTCGTGGCCCTGCGCCCTCCTCCAGCGGGAGTCCAGGGCTGTAGGCCGTTCAGCGGCTCGCCCACCCCCCATCTCCTGGAGCGCTCTGGACCGCGGAAGCTCGAAGCCGCCGAAGGTCACGCTCGGGGCAGGCCTCGTCAACCGTCGAGCGCGCCCACCGTGAGAACCAGCTTCCCCGTCGTGCCGCCCGACTCCAGGTCACGGTGCGCGTCGGCAACACGATCCAGCGGATAGCGAGTCACCGCCGGCGGACGAATCCTGCCTTCGCGGACCCAGGTCAGAAGGTCGCCCATGGCTTCCACCAGTAGGTCCCCGCGGTGGGGAAGGAAGGACAGGTTGAAGGCGATGACGCTGCGGTTATCACCGGTCATCTTCAGAGGGTTGAAGCGGGGCACCCGCATCCAGTTCCTCGCAATGAGCAGGGGGTTGAGCCGCCCGCTCCCTCCTTCAGTGGAACGGGGAAGCATCGTATGAAATCCGTAAACGACCAGCTTGCCCGTGGGGGCGAGGTGCTTGTAGCTCTCGCGAAGTGTGGCCGGTCCGTTCGCGTCGAGCACCGCATCGTACCCGTCCGGCGCCAGCCGGGAGGCCTCCCGCCATAGGTCGTTTCGGCTCTTGTCGATCACCTCGTCGGCCCCGAAGCGTCGGGCTACCTCCACCTTATGGGGTGCACCCACCACCCCTACCGTCCGGCACCCGGCAATTTTCGCCAGCTGCAGAAGCGCGGTACCGACGCCACCGGCAGCGGAGTGGATGAGCATTGACATGTCCGAGGTGATCCGGAAGTTCTGAAAGAGTGCGTGGTAGGCGGTGAGGAAGACGGCCGGAAACCCTGCCGCCTCCTCGAAGCTCCAGCCCTCGGGAAGCGGGAAGAGCTGCTGCTCGGGCACCACGACGTGGCTGGAGTACCCCCCGAAGAGCGTCACGCCGAAGACCAGGTCCCCCGCCACCCATGAGCTCGCTGAATCGACGGATTCCACGACGGTTCCCGCAAATTCGAAACCCGGAGTGATGGGCCAACCCACACGCTCGCGGGCAGATCGATACACGCCCCACCGAACGCAGCAGTCGGCGTAGTTGACCCCCACCGCCCGGGTCGCCACAAGGATCTGGCCGGGCTGGGGCCTGGGGTCTGGACCGCTTTCCAGTCTCAGCCGGTCGTATCCGCCGGGGCCATGAACCACGACTCTCAGCATAACTCCCCGAAGCGTTCCACGACCTCGAATGCCTCCGCTTCGAGGGGGTTCTTTCGATAGCTACGAGCTGCGAGGAAGCCTCTCCCGTACCACGACGCGAAGCGGGTCTCGCTGTCGCCCAGACGGCGGACCTGATCCGCGTGAACCAGCTCGTGAAGCAGGAGCCTCCGGCAGGCTTGCGAGTCGGGATCGAAGGAGTCGGACAGGTAGATCGTGTAGCCGAAGGCCATAGCCGAAAACCGCGCTCGCCCCGGCCACCAGTTGGCGGGAAGCGTCGCGTGCGGCCGAAGCCGCACCCGATCCAGCTCCAGGTCCGGAAGGATCTCCTTCACCCGCATCACCACATCAGGCGGCAGCGGCAGGGTGGATCTCCGCCCATTCGCGATCCGTGCACAGTGCTTCGCGACCTGGTAGACCGCCACCCCGCACACCGATCCCGTCGCCTCTCGCAGAGCGGAGATCAACGACATGGAACGGGGAGATCCCACATTGGCCCAGCTCCTCGGAGCCTGATCGCGTATTCCGTGCGTCGCACCCTCACCCAGCCCTCAGAATCACGCGGACTATGACTCGTCAGTCGTGTCGGCATCCCCGACCCCAAACTCCGTCACCAGGCCCGCTCCTCCCTCCGTCGCCCCCACATCAATGGCCCATAGCCGACCCCCCTCCCCACCGTAGGAGCCTTCCGGATCGGGATACACATCCACGTAGATCCTTCCTTCGTCATCGCAGCAGCCGTAGGCCGACCGGCCGTCGAAGGCGATGCCGCCCCCACGCGTCACCCCCGTGATTCTTACCCCAGGATCTCCCTCCAGGCGAAAGATGATGCCCCGTCCACGGGCCCGCCCGTAGTCTCTCTTCCCTGCCGACCCTTCCCGGTACGAGCGCCACACGAACTCCGAGGGGAGGATGGACGTGATCCGCACGTGCTCCTTCTCCCAGGCGCCGCGGAAGCCAGAGCCGTCGGGAAAGCCCGCTGCCGAGGGGGTCGGCGGGCGATTCCGGGGATCCCGGGAATCGCGGCCACCAGGATACGCGCAGTCCTTCCCACGCCTTCGGCGAACCAGGACAAGAAGGCCCGTGGCCACCGCGGCGATGGCAGCCGCGAGAAGAGCGATGAACGCCTCGGTCATTCCTGTCTCCTGGAACCCCGGGGATCCAGCAGGACCCTCCCCTAGCCTTCGTCGGCGCTCGGTCCGTACACGCCCGGTAGGGGAACGTCGTTCAGCCGCAGATAGACCGAGAGCTGGGCCCGATGATGGATGACGTGATTCAGAACCCAGGAGCGGATGGCCGCAGCTCGGGGAAGATCCGCGATGGTGTTCTCCCCGGCCTTGAGGGTCCACGTCTCCATAAGCTCCTCGTCACTCTTCCCCCGGATCTTCTCCACGAAGGCATCCCGAACATTCCGGAAGGATGCGAGGATTGCATCCCGGCTCTCTTGGATCACAGGGGTGAAATCCGCCGCCTCCACGTCGAACTCCGGCTGGTCGAGGATTACCTCCCCCCAGCCGGGGATCTCCGCCACGTGGGTGGCGAGTCTCCCCAGCGGCATGGATTTCTCATGCGGCTTCCAGTCCAGCCGGTCGTCCGGAACCCGGTCCAGCAGCCTCTCGGTGGCCGCTGCCTCCTGGAGAAACTCCTGCGCCATTGCCTCACCCATGTTCATGGTCTGGTACCTCCGTGCGTCGTTCCTCTACGAGTCTTTCCTTCTGATTCCAGCACGCGCGGGATGACCGCCTCGGCCTTCTGCCGCCTCAGCAAGGTATCGCCACCGGGGACGTTCAAACCTCTGCCTGCATCCTCTGTGAGCGGGATCTCCCGAGAAAAGGTAGGCAAGCCTGGCTGGAGACGCACGGTTCTCTCACTCAGGGGGCCATCCCCGGGCACGAGATTCTTCGGCCGCAACGTCCCCACCCGCCCAGGGTCCCGCCGTCGGAGCGAGGAGGGCGGCGATTCCGCTGCAAGAGGCGACGCAAATCCCGGCGGCGGCCCCTGACAGGCTCCGGGCCAGATGCGCTGGCTCATGCGATCGCCACACACAGGACGAGCGCTCAACATCACTTTCCCCAACGGCTTACGGGGTAGGAACGGACGCCTCTCCGGTGGGCCCCGGGGCGTGGATGGAAGGAGGGTCGTTAACCGAGTTGTTACACAAATGTTTAGGGGATATTGTGCACCGTGTGACCGGTGCCGGTCAGGTTTTCAGGAACAATCTCGCACTCGCAGGCGGTTGAGCGAAACCTTGATCCCAGGAGGGCGATCTCATGAAGAATCTCTTTGTCCGGCGTAGGCTTCCGGCAGCCGCGCTTGTTACCCTCTTCGCGGCTTCCGCCCTGAGCGCCCAGGAGCTGAGCACGCTGACGGGCCAGGTGAACGACGACAGCGGAAACCCCATCTACGGTGTTCAGGTCGTGGTCCTCCACCAGGGGCTCGGGACCCAGAACGGCGCCATCACTCAGAACAACGGGCGCTTCCTGATTCCGGGGCTTCGGCCCGGCGGTCCCTACCGGGTGGAGGCCCGCATGATCGGGTACAGTCTCGAGTTCGTGGAGAACGTGATTCTCGAGGCCAGTGAGACCCAGCAGATCGACTTCACGATGGGCACGGAAGCGGTGGCCCTGGACGCCATCGAGATCTTCGCGTCCCGAGCGGTGGAGCGGAAGACACCGGTGGCATACTCCGACATTCCGAAGGTGCAGATCGAGCAGCAGCTGGGCTCCCGGGACATCCCCCTGGTCCTGAACACCAAGCCGTCCGTCTATGCCACCGCTGGAGGTGGAGGCGCCGGTGACGCCAGGGTGAACGTTCGCGGCTTCAACCAGCGCAACGTGGCCGTGATGATCAACGGCGTGCCGGTGAACGACATGGAGAATGGCTGGGTCTACTGGTCCAACTGGGACGGCGTGGGCGACGCCACCTCGTCCATCCAGCTCCAGCGGGGACTCAGCGCCGTGAACCTGGCCACGCCCTCCATTGGTGGGACCCTGAACATCGTCACGGATCCTTCGTCCATGAGACCCGGCTTGATGGCCAAGCAGGAGATCGGGAATGACGGCTTCTGGAAGACGACGGTCATGGGCTCCACGGGGCTCCTCAACAACAAGTTCGCATTCACCGCTTCGGGAGTCCGCAAGAAGGGCGACGGTGTCTTCCTGGGTACCTGGACGGACGCCTGGGCCTATTACTTCGCCGCTGCCTACCACATCAACGAGAAGAACCGACTCCACTTCTTCGCTCTGGGGGCGCCCCAGCGGCACGGCCAGAATATCTACAAGCTGAACATCGGCACCATCGACCAGGAATTCGCGCGAGAGCTGGATGACTACGACCCGAGGGCTCTGAACGAATTCCCACAGGCGGGGCGCACGTGGAGCCCGAACTTCGGTAGGACCTCGTATGTGGACGGCGACCGGCTGGGCCATGCGAGCACCTACCAGGGGAGACAGTTCACCTCGACGGGCCCCGGAAGCGGTACGTTCGACCGCCATAGCTCAGGCTTCATCAACGAGCGGGAGAACTACTTCCACAAGCCCCAGGTCAACCTGAACTGGTACTACTACCTGAAGCGGGGCATGACCCTGTCCACCGTGGCTTACTACTCCGGCGGCAACGGGGGCGGAACCGGTACGTTGGGGTCCCTTCGCTGGAACTACACCTACACGCAGCGGTTCCCGGACTGGGACGCCACCATCGAGCGGAATGCCGCGAACTCCGACGGGTCTCGGGGCATCCTGCGTAACTCCGTCAACAACCAGTGGACGATCGGAGCCATCTCGAAGCTGAGGATGGAGGTGGCGGATCCGCTGACGTTGGAGGTCGGGCTGGACTGGCGCACGGCGGAGATCGATCACTACCGAGAGGTCCGAGATCTGCTCGGTGGCGCCTACTTCCGCTGCAACAGCGACAACCGCTGCGGGGACTCCGATTTCTGGACCGAAGATAAGCGCAATCTCGGTGACAGGATCGACTACGACTTCACCAACACCGTCGACTGGTTCGGTGGCTTCGTCCAGAGCGAGTACACGGAAGGGCCGCTCTCCCTCTACGGAATGGCGGGCCTCTCCACCATCAAGTACAGCTACGTGAACCACTTCGTGGACGACGGCACCGGGAGCCCTCTCAGCTCCGAGACGGACAACATCATGGGCTTCCAGGTGAAGGGCGGCGGCCTCTACAACGTCACGGACGAGATCGGCCTGTTCGCCAACGCCGGCTACGTCTCCAAGGTCCCGATCTTCGACAACGTGATCGACGACCGGGCCGGCATCGTGAACGCGGATCCCCAGAACGAGTCCTTCCTGTCCCTGGAGACAGGTGCCGATTACCGCACCGCCGACCGGAAGGCGGGGGCCAAGCTGAACCTCTACTTCACCCAGTGGAACGACCGTACCTATACGATTTTCCGGACCCTGGACGACGGGACCGACGTGCTCTTCAACCTCAAGGGACTGGACGCCCGGCACATGGGAGTGGAGCTGGAGGCCAACTACCAGCCGACCGACTACCTTCGCCTCGACGCGGGCGCTTCCTTCGCGAACTGGAAGTACACCAACGACGTGAGAGGGACCTACCGGCCAGATGATCGGGTCCAGGAAGTGGACACATTGAGCTTCTACGTGAAGGACCTGAAGGTGGGCGACGCGCCACAGAGCCAGCTCTTCTACGGCGCGTCGGTTTTCCCGTACCCCGGGCTGTACATCTCCTTCTTCGGAAAGACCTTCGACCGGCACTACGCTGACTTCGACCCGTTCGACCGGGATGACTCCACCGATCGCACCCAGAGCTGGCAGGCACCTGGCTACACCAAGTTCGACCTGCATGTGGGTTACGACGCGCCGCGCAGCTGGCAGATGCCGGCGCAGGTGCGGTTGTTCGCCAACGTGTTCAACGTGTTCGACACGCGGTACATCCAGGACGCGGTGGACAATTCGGCCTTCAACAGCTTCGACCAGGACCACGACGCGGACGATGCCGAGGTCTACTTCGGGCTGCCGCGCACGATCAACGTGGGCGTGCAGGTGCGTTACTAGGTTCTCCCTTCCCCGGCTCCCTTTCGGGAGCTGGATGAGCGCGGGCCCCGTCGCCTCCCCGGCGACGGGGCCTTTGTTTCAGGGTGGTCCTGGGCGGAGCCTCAGAAGAGCTTTCCAGCCAAGCTCGGCTCCTTGTCGGTGCGCGTTCCGATCTTCAGAAAGGTCGCCAGACGCACGGCCCCCTCCGCGTGAAGCGTCTCATGGACCCTCTCCACCGCCTGGAGAATCTTCGAAAGCTCGCCCTCCACGTTCGTCCCGTTCGCATGCAGCTGCGCGCTGATGCCCGCCTCCTCCAGGATCCGGTGCGCTCGCTGGACCTCCTTTCGGACCGAGACACCGGAGCCCAGAGGAATCACCTGAATCTCGCCTGTGGCTTTCATTCTCAGATCACCTCGATGGCTCCATAGAAGTCGGTAACGACCGAGTCGTATTGCTCCCTCAGCAGCAGTGTGGCGTCGGGCAGGTTTTCGAGGATGTCCCGTGCCGTGATGCCATCCTCTCCTCTTTCGCCAGACGCGAGATCGCCGGCGAAGCCGTGGAGGAACACGCCGGTGCGAACCGCCTCCTCCAGCGGGAGTCCCAGGCCGTAGGCCGCCGCCACGGTGCCCGTGAGAACATCCCCGGACCCGGCCGAGGCCATCCCGGAATTGCCGCTCGGGTTAATGAACACGCGCCCGTCGGGCAGGCCAATCAAGGAGTGTGCACCCTTCAGCACCACGATGACATCGAGCTCTTTCGTGATCCCCTGAACCACCGGAATCGGATCGGCGAGGATCTCCTCGGTGGGGATGCCGGTGATGCGGGACATTTCACCGGGGTGAGGGGTGAGAACCGTCGGAGCGGTTCGCCTCTGGATCCCATCGAGGTCGCTGGCAATGGCTGTGAGCCCGTCCCCATCGATGAGGATTGGCTCGTCGATGTCAGGAACGAGACGCCGCACCAGCTCCTGCGTCTCGTCCTCCACGGAAAGCCCTGGGCCCAGCACCACGAAATCCACCAGCTCGCTCAGCGCGATCAGTTCCTCTTCCGCTTCCAGAGCCAGGGTTCCCGACTCGGTCTCAACCTGAGGCGCGAACACGATCTCCGGCCCGATGCTGGCGATGGACGGGACGACCGATCGGGGGGCGGCCAGGCGGGAGTAGCCTCCTCCGGCTTTGAGCAGGGACAGAGCGGAGAAGGCAGGAGCGCCGAAGTAATTCCGGGCTCCAGCGATGAAGAGCACATCCCCGAAGGTTCCCTTGTGCCCGTGCTCGGTCCGTTCCGGAAGCCTCGAAGGGAGGCTCACCGACACCAGGATGTTCTCGTCTTCGGACAGAGGGCGCGGATAGGAAATGTGCGTCACGAAAAGGCGCCCGCCCAGAGCGGCCCCGGGATAGAGCAGGTTCCCCCGCTTGGGAAGACCGAAGGTCACGGTGTAATCGGCCTCCACGGCCGCCCCCCGCACGGCTCCCGTGTTCCCGTCGACTCCCGAAGGGATGTCCACGCTGAAGATGGTCTTCCCGGACGCGTTGATGGCTTCGATGACCTCCCGGTACTGACCACCCACCTCTCTCGTGATCCCGGTTCCAAAGACGCCATCCACCACCACGTCCGCCTCCGAGAGGGCCCGCGCAACCTCACCGGTGGTCGGTCGGATGGTGATAGGGGCTCCGCTGAGAGACAGCATCTCGTAGTTGACTCGCGCCGCCTCGCCGTATCCCTCCGGGTCGCCGAGGACGAACGTCTCCACATGTCCTCCGGTCGTGTGGATCTTGCGAGCCACGACGAAGCCGTCCCCTCCGTTGTTGCCCATTCCGCACACCACGGCGAACCGTCTTCCCGCGATACCCATCTCCCTGAGAATGACGTAGTACAAGGCCTCCCCGGCATTCTCCATGAGGATCTGCTCCGAGACGCCGAACTCCGTCGTGGCACGACGATCCAGGGATCCAATCTCGTCAACGGTGGTGACTCTCATCTGTCTGCCTCATTCTCGCCGGTCCCGGAGCAGCCCAGGTGACTGGCCGTCCGTCATCCAGACTCTAGATTATCGACCAGCGTCTATTGGGAAAGGACGACCGATGATGTTCTCAGCCATCACGGCGTCGAGCCTGTCGTTCCTCGGCCTCCTGGCCACCGTTCTCCAGGGGGTGTCTGAACCGAGGACACCGAGCGTCCTGCCGGTCCCGCCCGACCAGGGCCTTCGCAGCTTTCCGCTCGCCGCCCGGAACCACCAGCCACAGTCTACGGACGGCCCCCTGAAGATCACCGTACTCTACGACAACCTACCGTTCAGCGCCGATCTGACAACGAATTGGGGCTTCGCGGCCCTGCTGGAGTTCCGGGGTCAGACGATCCTGTTCGACACCGGAGGGGACGGACCGACGTTCATGGGCAATCTCGACGCTCTCGAAATCGACCCCGATCAGATCGACGCCGTGGTGCTGTCTCACGCCCACGGAGACCACACGCTCGGCCTGGAGGCTCTGCTCGAGCGGGGAGCCCGGCCAGTGGTCTTCGTCCTGCCTTCCTTCCCCTCGGAATTCAAGGAAGCGGTCGGGAAGCTCACGGAGGTTCAGGAAGTCTCGCCAGGCCAGCGACTGGCCGAGGGCTTCTTCACCACCGGCGAAGTGGACGGGCCCGTCAGGGAGCAGGCCCTCGTGGTGGACACCGAGCTCGGTCTCGTGGTCGTCACGGGCTGCGCGCACCCGGGCGTCCACCGCCTGGTCGAGAGGGCCCACGAGCTCGTGGACCGACCAGTGCATCTCGTGATGGGCGGGTTCCACCTGGGTAGCGCCCAGCCTCAGCGCGTAGAGGAGATCATCGGTGAGCTTCAGCGCTTGGGAGTGCAGAAGGTGGCGCCGAGCCACTGCACGGGAGAGGCGGCCATCGAGCTCTTCCGACAATCGTTCCAGGAGGACTTCCTGTCCTCCGGTGTCGGAAAGGTGACGACGGTCGGCGGTTGAGATCCGACCCGCAGCCCCACGCACCTCCGGCGTCTCGCCCCAGCGAGCGGTCGAGCGCCCAGCCACAGGAATTGCACTCCCGACAGTGCACCCGGGAAAGCTTCACCCCTTGGAGCCGAGGGGAACGGGGTTCGGCGAAGCGAGCATCTGGGAGCGGCGAAGGTGCGCGCGCGGAGGGCTGTTGGTCCCAGCCGGGCGAGCGGAGTCGAACCCCGTCCTCCAACGCGTACCGCCCCCTGGACCGCTTGCCGATCGAGCCTCTGGAACCGGCGGAGACGCACTCGGGTAACTTCTTTCTCCGCCTATGCCAGGGGAACGGGGTTCGGCGAAGCGAGCATCTGGGAGCAGTGAGGGTGCATGCGCGGAGGGCCCCTGGTCCCAGCCGCGCGAGCGGAGTCGCAACCCCATTCCCCGAGGTGTATTCACGAGCGCTGGGAGACCTGCGCTCAGAGATCCTGGCGCTGGTAAGCGATGAGCGCCAGCACGGTGAACAGAACCCACACCGCGAGCAGCACCAGCGAATCTCGCGCGCTGATCCCACTCCCCACCGCCGCACGCGCCGGATCGAAGTAGTAGAACGGGCTCAACCACTGCAAGCTCTGCAGCGACCCCCAGTAGTCCCCGAGGAAGTCGAGCCAGTAGAACACCAGCGTCACCCCAGCCGCACGAGCCGCCGCGATCCCCCGCCGACGAGCCGTGCACCCGAAGAAAAGGGAGTAGCCACCCACGGCCATTAGGAGGGTCACCATGCTCAGGGTGGCCCCGG
Source organism: Gemmatimonadota bacterium (assembly GCA_039586555.1). Taxonomy (GTDB): domain Bacteria; phylum Gemmatimonadota; class Gemmatimonadetes; order Longimicrobiales; family Gaopeijiaceae; genus JBDHKE01. Next base: position 11,352 of record JBDHKE010000042.1, read on the forward strand.
CGTAGCGTGTCCAGCTCGGCTCCCGTGAGACCTCGACCAGGGCCAGGCCCACCGTCGCTCCGGCCAGGAGGCCAAGGGGAAAGAGGACCGCCCCGACGAGTATGAGGAGTCCCACGGCCAGTACGTAGCTGCGGCGCGGCACCGGTCGAGCCAGGAGGAGATCCGCCAGCCCCGACTCCCGCTCGCTGGTGGGCACCGTGGCCACCACGATCACGAAGGCGATGACGCCGACCAAGACGAAGGGGTGCTGGAAGCCGAAGGAGAGAGCTCCCGAGAAGGAGGCCATGCCGAGCTGCGCGAAAAACGCCTCCCGCACCTCCGCGGGCACCAACTGCTCCAGCAGCACACGGAGCCCCGGACCCATGTCGATCTGCGCCGCGACCCAGACCAGAAACACCTCGAAGAGAAAGACTCCCGCCCAGATCGATCCCAGAAGAACGCCGTGGAGTCGGAGATTCCGCGAGAGGAGGGCCCGGATCATTCATCCCCCCGGTAGTACTCGGCGAACGCCTCTTCGAGGCCCGGCTCCGGAAAGGTCAGATGTCGGACAGGGTGACGGGCGAGCACGGCCAGGAGCCGTTCCGGGTCACCGGTCATCTTGAGTACGACTCGGGAGCCCTCCCGCTCGACCACCTCCACACCCGGAAGCACCAGCTCCCCCACCGGAACCTCGCCCGAGAAGTGGATTACCACCCGTCTCGCGGAGGCTTGCCGAAGCTCGTCCACTCGAAGCAATGCCGCGAGCCGACCGTCCCTCAGGATCCCGACTCGCGTGCACGTCCGGTCCACCTCCGAAAGGACGTGAGAGGAGTGGAAGACGGTCGCGCCGCGCTTTCCGGCGTCGGCCAGCAGCTCGAAGACCACCTCCCGCATGAGGGGATCAAGGCCGGTCGTGGGCTCGTCCAGCACCAGGAGCTCGGGGTCGTGCTGGAACGCCGCTGCCAGACCCAGCTTCTGCTTCATCCCACGGGAATACTGGCGAACTCGTCGTCCGAGATCGGCCGAGGTCAACACCAGCCGTTCGCACAGCTCTTCCCTCCGCCGGCGCGTCTCCTCCGAAGCCCCCGTCCCTCCGAGAAGCTCCAGGAACTCCAGTGTCCTCCGCCCCGTCATCCGGGCATCCAGCACCAGCTCCCCGGGCAAATATCCGATCCGGGAGCGGACCTCCGGATCGTGGGTGGGCCTCCCGAAGAGGCGCGCCTCCCCTCGAGTGGGCCGGATGAGATCGAGCAGAAGACGCATGGTCGTCGTCTTCCCAGCACCGTTCGGTCCCAGGAATCCGAAGATCTCGCCAGGCTCGACATCCAGGTCCAGACTCTCCACGCCCACGGTCCGTCCATAGAAGCGGGTGAGGCCTCGCGTCTGGATGGCGGGAAGGGTCATTGCCACTCCACGACTCCCACCGTGACCAGATCCTCCACGTAGCGCGCGACGACCTCCGTCGGAAGAGGCGCGAACTCCGCGCTCAGGGCATCCCGGATCTCGGTGATGGTCCGGCGCCCGTCGATGAAGTTGACGAGCTCGAACATATGCGCCCCGCTCAGAAGGAAGCGGGGGGAGGAATACCACGCTGCCCGATCGCCGCTGAGGCCACTGGCGGGCAAGCCTCCGCCGAGGGGCCCTCGGGTGAGCCGTGCGGGCACTCTGGGATCATCGGAGCGGCTCACTGGCGGAGCCACCGTTGAGCTCACTCCCCGTCCTCGAGCGGCCTGGGACACGCCTCGGGAAAGCGAGCCCGCCTGCTCCGCCAGGAGATCTTCCATCGCCTCCACGGCCGCCTGGGTCTCTCCCGCGTCATTGAAGTGCAGAACCGAGCGCACCGCCTCCTCACCCCACACCAGATGGTGCTGAATCCGGTTCTCGACCTCCGCCCAAGCTCTCTCGACGATGTCGGCGTCTGGCGCGGCCAGCAGGTGCCTCATGCCCTCCGCCGCGGCCGACCCCAGGCGTTCCGCCGCCTTGGCGCCCGCGAGGTAGGCCAGCTCCACCGCCTCGGCGTCTTCGAGATTCGACAGATACCAGAACGCACTCGTCGCCAATACCTCGCTTCGCTCCAGCTCCACCGGATCCACCTTGTCCGGCGTGTCTTCGGAGGTGTGGTGAGTGTAGTCCGGGGAGTGCCCCAGCATCATCGCCGGGATCTTACGATCGATGAACACGTTGTGGTCGCTCCCTCCGCTGTAGGGGGTCACCCGGTAGTTGAATTCCGAGAGGCTTCCTCGCGGAGAACGGATGGCCATCCTGTCCACCATCGCCGCCATGTTCTCCACCACGTCATTGAGCACGGAGGGGACCGACGCGGGAGTCCGGGTAAGGATCATCTTCGTGTGGATCAGCTCGAGGCTCTCTCCCACCATGTCCATGTTGATGTTGGCCAGCACCTTTCCCCCCAGAGAGGGTCCCACCAGCTCCGGGTGCCCGTCCACGTACGCCACCATCCCGTAGAACTCCGGCACCCACAGGAAACGCAAGGTGCGTTTCGGCGGGGGGAGTCGGCCGCTGTCGATGAGTCCCTTCAGGGTCATAGCCATGTCCAGCATGGCCGCCGATCCCGAGGCGTTGTCATTGGCAGACTCCTTGGGATGATCCAGGTGTCCGCTGAAGACGAGCTCCTCCTCCGAGCGCTCCGAGCCTCGGATTACGGCCACGGGAACGTCCATGTAGAAGGGCTCCAGGCCGGTTCCCTCCACCCGAGCGTCCAGGACCACGCGCTCTCCGGATTCCAGGAGCGCTCTGAGTCGCTCTCCCTGACGATGGGTGAGATTGAAGCCGAAGGTCACCCGATCCAGCTCTTCGGTGCGCGGCCATATTCCCGTGTACTGAAGCATGTCCGGGTACTCTCTGGCCCGTTCGTCGTCCAGGTAGCACGCCACCGCTTCGGCTCCATACTTCAGCACCGCCAGGCGATGCACGTCACCGCCGTACCCGGTGCAGAGAACCAGCTTTCCTGCCACGTCCTTGCCCTCGTAGTCCGAATCGCGGGTTCCCCGACCGACCCACACCAGGTCGGCCCGGACGTGGCCCGGGTTGGAGTACGTCATGAGACTCATGGCAATCTCGGGGTACCCCACGATCCGCTCGTCCCACGGCTCGACCATCCGGAGCTCGGCACGGTCCACGTCCCACCCCGAGGGAGACTGCCACGTTTGATAGACCACCCTCCCGTCGGAAGCGAAGGACTCGGTGAAGGCGTCCGATTCCGAGAAGCCGCCCGAGCGAAGAGTCTCCACCACCCATTCGGCCGCATCTCGATACCCACGAGACCCCTGGATCCGGTGATGGCGCGTGATGGCGATGACATACTCCTTGGCTTGCTCCCCGCTCAGCGCCTCGTGGAAGAGATCCCGAAGCTGGGGGTCGAGAAGTGAGCCGTCGGAGTGGCCCTGAGCCCCGAGGTGGGCCGGAAGGAACGTCGTCAGAAGGAGGACGAGAAGGGTTCGGTACAGGAGCGAGGACCCGGAGGGGGGGAGCCGATCTCGGCCCTTGGTCCCGGACGACATGGAATCCTTCCTTTTCAGAGGGGCGGAAAGCATATGGGAGGGCTCGTCCGCCGCTGGTCGACACCGCGGCGGCTGGCGCTCAAACGCAGGATACGCTCTCCTCCTTCGCAGCGGGAGGGTCGCGGTCGCAACGGCGTGACTTCGACCCGGTCGTCCAGCCGGCAGCCCGCGGTTGACGAGGGCCGGCCACCGTGCTCCAATCAACCACGTGAAGCCGCGCTGGCTGGTGATCCTCGCCGAGACGCCAGCCCATCCCCGTGCGACACTGGACTCATGCCGGTCACGCTGAACGCTCGCGATGCGGTTCCCGCCGCGGAGTGGAACGAGCTGTTGGACCGCGTCGGTGGAAACCCCTTCCACCGTCCCTCCTTCATCGAGTATCAGAGACGGACGGGTGCCGGTCGCCCTCTGTACATCGTCATCCGCGATGACTCCGGCGAGCTTCTCGCCGCGTTGGTGGGATACCTCCGGCGGCCCAGGTTCTGGCCGTGGTCCGTGAGGGCGAGGACGTTCCAAACGGATGCGTTCCCCTCGATACGGCCCGACCGAAGCGAGCTGAAGGAAGAGACCGTCCGTGCGATCGAGCGCTGGGCCGCGAAGTGGGGCGTCGCGTGCATTCGCCTGGGATCCTACTGGTCCTATGGATCCGACTTCATCTCTTCCATGGGGTACGCCGTCCACCGACGGTGGGAGTTCGAGATGGGTCTCTCGGGTTCGGAACCCGACCTCCTGTCGAGGATCTCGAAGAAGTGGCGCCAGAAGATCCGCCGGGGTTCGAAGGAGGGGCTCGAATTCAGCGAAGTACGGGATCCGTCATCGCTTCACGAGCTCTTCTCCCTCCACGAAGATGCCCTCGATCGCAAGCGGCAGCGCGGGGCGGACATTCCACCTACAGGGATCAGTGAACGCTTCCTCGACGGGCTCGGATGGCTGGTCTCCTCCGGATCCGGTCGGGCCTTCACGGCCCGCCTCGAAGGCCGCGCCGTATCGTTCGCCGTCGCTATGGTTCACGGCGAACGGGCGGCGGGCCTCTTCGCTGGATCCAACACTGAGGGGTACAAGGTCGCCGCCAGCGGGTTCCTGTTCTGGCAGATGGGACAGGCGCTCCGCGATGCCGGCGTCCTCCGCTTCAACCTGGGCGGGGTGCCCGCGGGAGCCGACACGTCCGGGCATGTGGACCACGGGCTCTATCGATTCAAGTCGAGCTTCGCATCCAGGCGAGAGATCTGCGTGAGTGGGACGCGATACCTTCCCGGATGGTCCGGGACAAGCCTACGAGTGCTGCAGAATCTTCGGCAACGGGGCGGGTGAGGGGTCTGTCGGGACTCCCTGATGGCAGAGGGAGGCATCCGGGCCGCCTCGCACCTCCAGTTCGCAGAGATGGGCGTCCACGAAGAACTTGGCTCCCCAGCTGACGTACTCGCAGTTCCCGTAGCCCCCGTATATGGGAAAGGACCCCTTCACGCCACCTCGGGTCTCGTCGGGGCCCTTCAGGCGCATGGAGCGACGGACGAATCGGTTGGCGAGGGCCCCTGCCTTCCGGTAGCGCTCCTCACCCGTCAACCGGTGGAGAACGAGCCAGCAGTGGGCCAACTGAACGGTTCCGGGCAGGCAGGCCCACCGGACCGTGCCCCGCCATCCGGGAGCGACCCTTCCCGGCAGGAAGCCATCTTCGCGAAGCAGACCCAGCAGCCCGTCGGCAGTCCTCCTCGCCGACGCCAGGAAATCGGTCTCGCCGGTGAACTGGTGAGCACCCAGGACACCCATGAGAGCGTATCCGATGGTGTGGGTGGGCGGCTGCTCCGGGTCGTCGAGGCAGCAGTGATCGAACCAGCCATCGTCTCTCTGCTGGCGGATCGCCCAGCGAATGTTGGCTAGGGCCGCTTCCACGTACGACTTGTCCTCCACGGCACGGTAGGCCTCGAGGAGCCCCCAAGCTGCGTGTGTCTCGTACACCTTTTCGCCGGGCTGGGCAAAGGGCGTCGGATAGCGCCGCCAACAGCCGTCCGAATCCTGGGTGGCAACCAGCCACCCGGCGGCACGCTCCAACGGTTCACGGTACGTTTCACCGAACTCAAGCACGGCGCTGGACAGGCCCAGGAGAATCTGACCGGTGTTGAAGGTCACCGGAACAATCGGCCTGTCGCTCACCGTGCCCCCCTGGAAGCCTCCGCCCTCCAGCTGGATGGAGACCAGCCAGTCCACCATTCGTCGTGCCCGATCACGCAGGTCGGGCCACCCGAATCTGTGAGCGGAGTGGATGAACGTGGGAACGATGTAACCCGTCGTCTCCGGATACGACGCGCCCCACCCATGGAGGAGGCTGAAGTGGCGGGCTACTCCACCGTCAGGGGTAGCGGAGGAGTCCTGCGCCCGGCACAACCACTCGAGAGACGCACGCACCAGTTCCTCGATACCCGGGTCCTGGTCCGGGAGCCCCATCCAGTCCCGCAGACACTCCCTCTGCGCACGCCGGGGAAGCCCCGCGAAGGACCGGAGCTTTCTCAGCCGGTCAATGGTGCCGTTCAACACCCTTCGAAAACCGGCGGCCTGGGCGACTCTGAGATCGGACACCCACGTGGGACAAAATGACGGCCCACGGGAACCTCTTGGATCCATCGGCCGGAGGATGAATCCTTCGCATCCGCCCTCTGGGGCTGCGCGCCCACCGCGAATCGCGGTACGCGGGGGCCCTCGGGGATTCGATCACTGCAAGGAATACTCCAGAAGACAGGCCCTCTGTCGACCATCTTGCGCCTCGCGACAATGGCCCGCCAGCCCCCCCGCCAGGTCGCACGACACCGTTGCGACCGCCCAACGCCCCCCGGGTGAGGGCGATGCGCTCAGACGACAGATCTGTCTGCCGGGGCACGGTTCGTGCGGAAGTCATCCTCTAATCGGATGGACGTCTCTCGAAGTGGGTGCAGCGTCATGGCTCGTATCGCCCAGGCTCTCTCTTCCGCCCCGTCGCTGGCATTGCTCGCTCTCCTGGTCCTGCCCGTCTCGACCAAGGCTCAACAGGGGAGGTCATCGCGCGCCGGCGTCTCGGAGACCATGGAGCAAGTCGCCGACGTGGTCTTCGGCGAGGTGGAACGGCGACTGATCGTGGAGTTCTTCGCCGGCAACACTCCGGTTCGGGGAAAGAGACTGCCACCGGGAATCCGCAAGAACCTCGCTCGGGGCAAGCCTCTGCCTCCTGGAATCGCGAAACAGGTCCTTCCCATACAGTTGGAGGACCGGCTACCCCCCAGGGATGGCTACGAGCGGGTGATCGTCGGAACCGACGTGCTACTCGTCTCCGCGGTGACCGGCCTCATCGTGGATGTCCTCCGGGACGTGTTCTAAGGGACCGGCCAGGCCAGCCCTCCCGTTCGAGCCCGCTCACGGGTGCGGGCCAGAGGTCACCCCCTGGAATCAGAACTCGGGCCCTACGTTGACGTCGATCCGCCACTCGCCCAGCGAGTTGCCGCCCACCCCCAACTGCACCCCACCGAAGGGCGTCCACCAGATCCCAGCCACCTCCATTCCCACCACCCCGGTATCGTCACCGTCGTCGTCCAGGTCGTCGAGCAGGAGTCCACCCCGGGCCCTGAGCCGCAGAGTGCCCCCCAGCGGCAACGGATGGCCCGCATCGACCCCCGCCACCAATCGCCCCCGACCCCGCTCCGCGTCCCATCGCAGGCCGGGCATGACGTGCTCGGATCCGAGAGAGGGGAGGACATCCGGAGGCGCACCCTTCTCAGCCACCTCCGCGTCGGCCGTGGCCGCCAGAAGCCAGGGGCCGGCCTCCGCCGTCAGGGAGCCTCGGGCCCGGGCCCGCCAGTACGAGACCTCACCCCACCGCACTTCCCCCTCAAGGAGCGCGATGTCGCCCACCGGCCTCACCAGCGGCGTGGGGCCCTGGAAGCGGAAGAGCGGCCCCACCGACCAGCCCTCCCTTCCGTGCACGGAGCGCACATACTCGGACTGCAGCGACGCCACGACGAAGTTGCCCCTTCCGGCGTCCCACAGCCCCACACCCAGTGAACCACCCACCCTGCGAACCTCGGATTCGTCGGTGGCCTCCAGGCCACTGGAGTCGGAGGAGGCGGGGTGGAAGAGGTTCGCGAAGCGGAGCTCCTGTTCCCGGTAGTGCACCTCCGCCTGCGCCGTGAGTGGGAGAAGGGGAGGTACCGGCGTCACAACCGAGAACCCACCCCAGCGGTCCAAGGGGGACACCGAGCCCTCCACACCCAGCGTCACCGGCACGGTCTCGGTCATCACCCTCTGCTGTACCGTTCCCCAGATCCGGCCTCCGCGGTCGTTGTCGTAGCCCACTCCTGCGGACGCCAGCAGGGATGGTGAGGGATCGACACGAACGACCAGCTTGTCCCCATCCTCGCCGACTCTCCCGGGGGACTCCGGGCCCTGCTGGGGATCCGCACCCTCGCCACCGACCGTATCCCCTCCGGAGCCGGGGCTCACCGCCTCGACCCTTGGCCAAACCCCGTCCACGACGCCCGTTCCGTATAGGCGGTCCACCGAGGCCAGGACCTTGTCCGCATCGTAGGGCCCTTCCGTGGCGGGCCCGAACGCCCAGCGGGCCAGATTCGCCAGGGCTGGTTCGGATGTTTCGACCCGGAGCTCCACCAGAGTCTTGGGCGGGGGCGGGAGCGATCGAGATCCGCTCCCACCCCCGAGTCCCCCGATGGCGCGACCGCCCTCTCCACCCAGAGCGTCCAGAGCACCCACTCGCCCGGCCTCCAGAATCGGCCGCTTCTCCGACAGGAAGCTGGCGGCAGTGATTCCGGGATCGAGCGGTGGGAGGATCAACACGTCCGGAGCCGCCTCATCGTCCCGGGCGCGCACGTTGAGGATGTGGAAGCTCCGGCTCCCCACCCTCACCGGACTCAGGCTCTCCACTTCGTCCGAGGGCCGGAGAACGTCCACCGCCACGATCCGGCGAGCCCCCATCTCCCGAGCCACACCCACCGGGAGGTAGTCCACGATCCCGCCGTCCACCAGCACCTGGTCCTCCTGCACAACCGGACCGAAGAATCCCGGCACCGACATGCTGATCCGGACGGCTAGCGCGAGCGAACCCTCGCCCAGCGCCACCCGTTCAGCTGACGCGAGATCCACCACCACTGCGCGGAACCGCCGGGCGAGGAGGTCGAAGTCACCCCGGCTTCGGGCTCCCGCATCGAAGAGGAGTCCGAGGAGGGTGCGGTTGATGCGCCACTCGTCGATGACGCCGCGGGGTGACCTCAGGCGGATGGGCGTGAGCTCGAAGCGCAGGACCGGATGCCGGGGGGAGCGATCGGAACCGACCAGGATCGCCGCGGGAGAGAACGTCTCCTGCCAGTCGTGCTCCTCCATGAGCCGCCAGATCTCCTGGGGCTCGTACCCGGCCGCGTAGAGGCCACCTACGATGGCGCCCATGCTGGTGCCTGCCACGAGGTCCGGGTCGAATCCCAGGCTGTCCAGCCCCACGAGAGCGCCAGCGTGAGCGATCCCCCTCGCGCCGCCCCCACTCAGCACGAGGGCGTCCTGCCCGGCAACCGGATAGGCCACGAGCGTCAGGCAGAGGGAGAGGACGGCCCAGAGACCGATTAGAGTCCGGAGTCCCGTCCCGACAAAGACCATGCACGCGCTCCCGGAGGCTTTCGGCAAACCGCTCAAATGACAGATGATCATCGAATACGATAACGCTCCGAAGCACAAAGGTCTTGACGAGGCACCCACTTTGCCATGAGACTGTCCTTTGGACAGGGTCCAGCTCAGTGGGGCCGTCGCGGATGTCGAAGAAGGAGGACTCATGTCGGAAGAGAGTCCTCCTTTGCTCTTGGCGTTCGTTTCGTGGCAGAGCTGCCACGTAGCCCGGCGCGGGGGCGGAAGCCGCGCAACCAGCGTAGTCGGTAGGTACGGATCATCCGGACTCCGACCACCAGCACCATCGGAGAACGATGATGCGTATTCAAGGAACCGTGAAGTGGTTCAACGACCAGAAGGGCTTCGGATTCATCACTCGTGAGGATGGAGCGGGAGACTGCTTCGTTCACCACAGCGCGATCCAGGGCTCGGGTTTCCGCACCCTCAACGAGGGTGACAAGGTGGAGTTCGAGGTCGTGGAGAACCAGAAGGGCCCAGCCGCACAGAACGTGGTGAAGCTCGACTGACCGCTGAGCCCGTCACACGGCGCATAGGAGGCGGCCGCCCCGGAGCGCGGCCGCCTTGTTCTTAACCCCTTTCCTATGACTCCCCGGGGTCGGGGCCGCTTTGCCGCTGATGGCCGCGCCAGCCTTAAACGTGCCTAGCGAATCCAGGCATCATCGTAGGGGACGTCGTCATCGGACCCCAGCACACGCACCCGGGCAATCGCGCAGGACTCGCCGCACTCCGCCGTGATGAAGGCGACACCCGGAGCGAGGCCCGTCACCTCACCGGCCTGAGACACTGTCGCCGTCAGAGGCTCCGAGCTCCTCCACATCATCGAGGGCGCCACGTCCAACGGCGCGTCCTCCTCAGCGAAGGAGACCGCACTGAGCTGGCCGGTCTCACCCACGTTGAGGATCAAGTACCCAGGAACGATCGCCAGCTCCAGAGGCTCGCCAAGACGAATCCCAGTCCCGTCGCCGCGACACGCCGCGAGCCCGACCAGCGTGCTCAGAACGATCAGCACACCCAGCCATGTGAATTTCCGTGCCACCATCATGCACCTCCTTCCGTCGCCGAAAGCCGAGCGCGACGGATACCAGCGGCGGGACCATCACGCGAGACCACATTCGCGCGGGCGCGTTCCCAAACCGTGGCTGGAGCGAGGCACGACCGGGGAACGGTCAGGGAACGGGGGTCCGGAGAGCCTGGATTCCACGAGGTGTCGGAGGCTCGTGCCTCCGGAAGGCCCGGGATTCTCACGGCTTCGGGGGCGGGGCCTCTCCAAAGCTCGGTCGGGTTCGGCTCTTTCTTAGCCTCCGCGGCTGGTCCTCGGGTCAACGGAGCGGCGGTGCCCGCCGGCGAAGAAGAGGTCTGGAGTCCTCTCAGGATCCAAAGCCACAGAGCCGCCCATCTGTCACCCACCCTGGCATCTGACGCTTCTCCATCCGCGCGCCGGAATCGCGCCTTGGCGCGCTCGATCCAGCCGCGGTATCTTGCTGGAAACGGTATCCGCCGCCGTTCCCGAGCGCGAAACCCCCCGCGCGGTACGCTGCTGGTCACATCTGGAGGCTCACCCGTGATCGAGTTCCGCGTCCTGGGCTCGCTGGATCTCCGCGGGTCCGAAGGACAAGACCTCCTTTCGGTTCTCTCTCAGCCGAAGCGGCTCGCGCTCCTCGTCTACCTGGCACTCGCCTCACCGCGGGGGTTCCACCGCCGAGACCGGCTGGTGGGTCTCTTCTGGCCGGAGCTGGACCAGGATCGGGCACGGGCCGCCCTCCGCAAATCGCTTCACTACCTCCGCCGCTCCCTGGGCGAGGGTACGGTGCTCAGCCGAGGAGATGAGGCCGTAGGTCTCGACTTCCAGCGTATCTGGTGTGACGTCGTCGCATTCGAGGAGGCTCTCGAACGCGGCGCACTCGAAGAGGCTTTGAAGTTCTGCCGCGGCCGGCTCCTCGACGGCTTCTCCACTCCCGAGAGTTCCGACTTCGAGCAATGGCTCGAGGCGGAGCGTCGACACTTCCAGCGCCAGGCGGTGGATGCCGCGTGCCACCTGGGCGACAGGGCGGCCGAGGGTGGAGACCTCGCGGCGGCGATCCAGTGGATGGAGCGGGCGCGGGATCTGGATCCCCTGCAGGAGCGACCGGTCCGGAAGCTTCTTCAGTTCCTTGACCGGTCCGGCGAGCGCTCCAGGGCCATTCGCCTCTACGAGACGTTCTCGGTGAGGCTTCGGGAGGAGCTCGAGGTCGAGCCCGCTCCGGAAACGCAGGCCCTGGCGCAGTCTATTCGCACGCGTGAGAAGCCCCGACCGGCGGCGGCGGCGCCAGCCGGGCTGGCGGCTGGCGAGGCGTCCCTGGGCACACCGGACGCCGAGGCTCCGGCACACCGGGAGGATCACCCCGAAGAGCCAGAAGCTCCGGAGATCCGCCTTGCCCCTCGAAGGTCTCACGCCGAATCCTCGCTCGAAGAGGAACTCCGCAACGACCTGGCTCCGGCGCTGGAAGTCGTCCGCCTGCTGGGAAGAGGCAGCATGGCGAACGTGTACCTGGCCCGGGAAGCACCGCTGAAGCGACTGGTGGCCGTGAAGGTTCTGGCCCCCGATCTGGCGGGAGATCGCACGGCTCGACTCCGGTTCGAACGGGAAGCGCAAGCGGCCGCCCGTCTCTACCATCCGAACATCTGCACGGTCTTCAGCGTCGGAACGCTCGCCAGCGGACTTCCCTACCTGGTCATGCCCTACGTCAAAGGGCGCAGTCTCGCCGAACGATTGAAGGCCGAGGGCCGGCTCCCGCCCGCTGAGCTGCGGCGGATCCTGCGAGATGTCTCTGCCGCCCTGGCCGCCGCCCACCGTATGGGAATCATCCACCGGGATGTGCGCCCCGACAATGTCCTCCACGACGAGGAGAGCGGGCGATTGCTCCTCTGCGATTTCGGCATCGCCGGCATCCTGGAGACCGGAGAAGATCGTCCGACCCAGATCACGGCCACGAACGAACGCGTGGGGAGTCCAACGTACATGAGCCCGGAGCAGCTGAATGGAGACCCGCCTACGGACCGGACGGACGTCTACAGCCTGGGAGTGATGGCGTACGAGCTGCTCACGGGAAGACCGCCGCGCGCCCTCGAGTCTGCTCGGGCGAGGGTCGAGGCCGCGCTCTCCACAGCCGCCGAAGCCCTCTCGGGGGAAGCCGAGAAGGCGCACCGAGAGGTCCTTGATCTCATCCAGCGGTGCCTGTCCACGCACCCCCTCCATCGTCCCAGCGCCGCCGACATCATGCGAAAGCTCGGACCCGCGGCCGTGCCCCAGGACGTCGAGGACGACGAGCGCCCCGATCCCCTCTCAGAGCTACTCAGGAGGGTGCGGGAGCGAAGGTTCCTCTGGATCATCATTCCCTACATCCTCGGCGTCTTCGCCACTTTTCAGTCGATCGATCCCCTGGAGGCCCGGGGCTACCTTCCGGAGATTTCCTTCCCTCTCCTCGTCACCGGTGCTCTCTACGGCTTCGTGGCGGTGACCATCCTGACCTGGTTCCACGGGAAGAAGGGTCGGCAGACGGTGCCCGTTATCGAAATGGGGCTCCTCGCCATCGTGGCGGCCGCTTGGTTCGTTACGAGCCTATTCGTTCTGCTCAAGCCCTAGCCAGTCGTCGTAGGAGTGCCGCTGCCTCCCCGCAGCCCTCGGGGAACGGGGTTCGGCGAAGCGAGCATCTGGGAGCAGTGAAGGTGCGCCGCGCGGAGGGCCGTTGGTCCCAGCCGGGCGAGCGGAGTTGAACCCCGTTCCCCGAGGGCGAGCGGCGGAAATCCGGCGCGGACATCACCACACTGGCGTCCAGGCGCCTCAGATGCGGTATTGAAGCCAGGCCTTCTTCGACGGTCGACGTTGTTAGCAGGGACGCGGCAATGAAGCCCATGACGCACACACCGGACCCGCGGGCAGTTGATCCCACGCTCTTGCCGCGGACGCAACCATCGAGCACACCGGCTCGTACGACCAGAACGCGATCTCTCGGTCGCCTCCTCGCGATCCTCCTGGTCCTCACAGCCGCACCGGCGACCCGGCCGGAGCCCGTCTCCTCCCAGATCACGCGTGCGGACAGCGCGGCCGTACTTCTGGGCGCGGCCGCCCGCTTCGAGGCTGAAGGGCGGTGGGACATAGCGGAGGCGCTCTACCAGCTCATCACCGAGCGCTTCGGCGATACGCCCGCAGGGGGGGAGGCCCAGAGAATCCTGAGCGCTCCCCCCACGGAGCGTGTCAGCCGGAGTGGTCGGGTGGAGCTGCAGGTATGGAGCACCCTCTACGGGCTCTGGTTGGGGGTTGCCATCCCTGGTGCGTTCGGTGCCGAGGACCCAGAGCCGGTCGGCGTGGGCCTCCTCCTGGGAGGACCCGCGGGTTTCTTCTCTGGCAGAGCCCTCGCCCGATCCAGATCCCTGAGCGACGGACAGGCTCGGGCCATCACCCTGGGCGGGTCCTGGGGCACGTGGCAGGGGCTCGGCTGGGCGGAGGTGTTCGATTGGGGCAAGGAGGAGGTCTGTAGCGGGGACGTCTGTTACGAGGATGGCGACAGCAGCGAGGAGATCTTCGCCACCATGATCGCGGGGGGTCTCGTGGGCATCGCCACCGGCGCGGTCCTCTCGCGCAAGCCGATCCCCAGCGGAGTGGCCTCCACCGTGAACTTCGGCACGCTGTGGGGCACGTGGTTCGGGGTCGCCTTCGGAGTCCTCGCCGACCTCGAGGATGACGATCTTCTGGCCTCGACGCTGATCGGCGGCGACGCGGGCCTTCTCGCCACGGCCCTCCTGTCCCCGGGCTGGAACATCAGCCGGAACCGAGCCCGCCTCATCAGCATCGCCGGTGTCATCGGCGGGCTTGGCGGGGCCGGCCTCGACCTCCTCATCCAGCCCGATGACGAGAAGGTGGCCATAGGCATTCCGTTGGTCTTGAGCATCGGCGGCCTGGTGATCGGCGCGGCGTCCACGCGCGATTACGACCGCCCGGGCCAAACCAGTCCCGGTGGCCTGGACAGTGCTCTTCTCAACTTGGACGGCCACCGGGCCAGCCTGGGACTGCCGGCGCCGTTCCCCACCGCCCTTCCGGTGAAGGGCCCGCGCGGTCCGTCGTGGAGCCCGGCACTGGGCCTGACACTACTGCAGGCGAGGTTCTGAGGAGCTCCTGAGGGCAAAGCGATCGCCACACTTGCCCCTTCTCTCTCGCCTGATTATGCTTTGTCAGCATATGTTGCGTCAAAGTATATGGAGGTCGTCTTGTTCAGTCCGGAAATGAAGAAGGGAAGCGTCGAGCTCCTGCTTCTCACCCTCCTGCAGGACGAGGCCCGCCACGGCTACGACATCGGCAAGCTCATCGAGACGCGATCCGGTGGACGTCTTCAGTTCCGGATCTCCTCCCTCTACCCGATCCTCTGCCGTATGGAGGACCGGGGATGGATCAAGGGGCGATGGGTGGAAAAGGAAGGTCAGCGCCGCCGCCGGTACTACCGGCTCACGGACGAAGGGCGGGACGCGCTGGCACGCCAGCAGGAAACCTGGGAGGAATTCACCACCGCCGTAAACCTCGTGTTGCAGTCGAGTCATGCGTGATTGGACCAGATATGTGCGGGAGCATCTTTCCCTTCCCGACCTGACCACGGAATGGGAGAGCGAGGCCATCCAGGAGCTCGCTTCCCAACTCGAGGATTCCTACCTGGAGGCCCTCTCCCAGGGTCTCTCCGAGGAGGAGGCAGACGCTCACGCCCGGACCCAGATCACGGACTGGCAGGAGCTCTCCCGTGCCATCGTCCGGTCCCGGC
>JBDHKE010000365.1:0-2252 GCA_039586555.1 Gemmatimonadota bacterium
ACCAATCTGGTCTGGGCGCGGGTGAGTGCGCTCAAGGACGTAAAGTGCTCGGCGAACTGGATGTGGGCTGCCAAGCTCGCCGGAGAGGGCGCGGCTCTCTACGACGCTGCTGCGGCGGTCCGCGACATCATGCTGGAGCTTGGCATCGCCATCGACGGTGGCAAGGACAGCCTCTCGATGGCCGCACACGCCCCGGACGAATCTGGCAACGACGAGACCGTAAAGGCCCCGGGCTCGCTGGTCATCTCCGCCTACGTCACCTGCCCTGACATCACCCAGACGGTCACACCGGACCTCAAGTTGCCCGGGACGGGTCGTCTCCTCCTGGTGGATCTCGGGTGTGGGAAGCAACGGCTGGGTGGCTCGGCACTGGCTCAGGTCTTCGGGCAGATCGGCGACGACTGTCCTGATGTGGAGGACGCCGAGATCCTGCGGCGCGCCTTCAACAGGGTCCAGGAACTGATTCAAGCTGGAGTGATCGCCGCCGGGCACGACAGAAACGATGGCGGGCTGGTCACGACGCTGCTCGAGATGGCGTTTGCGGGGAACCAGGGGATCGCGATCGACCTGGAGGAGGCAGATGCCGAGGATCCCATCCCGCGGCTCTTCTCGGAAGAACTCGGCCTTGTCATCGAGGTCAGCGGATCAGACGAAGCGTTGGTCCAGGCCGCGTTCAAAAGGGCAGAGGTTCCCTGCCTGAAGATCGGTGTCACGACGGCGGAAAAGACCGTTCGCATCCGGTGCAATGGCCATGAAGTTCTCAACCAGGACTTGAGGGAGCTGAGAGATCTCTGGGAGGAGACGAGCTTTCAGCTTGACCGTCACCAGGCCAATCCCAGCTGCGTGGAACAGGAGCGGCTCGGCCTTCGTGAACGGAACGGCCCGGGATTCCAGGTTTCCTTCACGCCTAGACCGACGCCCACGCGTCTTCTGAGGTCAACCGACAAGCCACGGGTGGCCATCATTCGTGAGGAAGGCAGCAACGGCGATCGGGAGATGGCATCTGCCTTCTTTGCAGCCGGCTTCGAGCCCTGGGACGTGGTCATGTCCGACCTGTTGACCGAAAGGATCAACCTGGGAAGGTTCCAGGGCGCTGTCTTCGTCGGTGGCTTCAGCTTCGCCGACGTTCTCGACTCGGCCAAGGGCTGGGCCGGGGTCATCCGCCTCAATCCCAACCTCTGGAAACAGTTCCAGGATTTCATTGAGAGACCGGATACGTTCAGCCTGGGTGTGTGCAATGGCTGCCAGCTCCTGGCGCTTCTCGGCTGGGTGCCCTGGCAGGGTATTCCCGACGAGGTGCAGCCCCGTTTCGTCGGGAACGCCTCGGATCGATTCGAGTCCCGCTTCCTGTCGGTCCGGATCCAGGAGAGCCCGTCGATCATGCTCCAGGGCATGGGGGGGGCTGTGCTGGGCATCTGGGTTGCTCACGGAGAGGGCCGCGCCTTCTTCCCCGAGCCCACCGTACTGGAGCGGATCCGGGAGCAGGGTCTTGCCCCGATTCGATACGTGAACGATGAGGGCCACCCGACTGAGGCCTATCCCTTCAATCCGAATGGCTCTCCTGAGGGGATTGCGGGGCTGTGCTCACCCGACGGTCGGCACCTGGCCATGATGCCTCACCCCGAGCGGGCCTTCCTGAAGTGGCAATTGGCCTGGATGCCCCAGGAGTGGCGGCGCACCCTCGCGGTCTCCCCCTGGCTCAGCTGAACACGCCCGGGTAAGACCGCCGGGCGATGCCAGTTGACCCTCAGCGTGGCTGATTGACGAAGATCGGGGATGACCAGGCGCGTTCCTGTACCGGCGCCAGACAGCCCTCTTCCGATCCGGCACCCAGACAGATCTGGATGGAAAGCGGCTTTCCGCTGGCGTCGAACTGGGTGTCGAGAGGTGAGCCGTTGATGGCCGGGCTCGGCTCCTCGAGTGCACGGGCGTAGTAGAGGGCGTCTCTTCCGGAGACCGGGAAGTCCGGATCCTCGAAGCGAACGACGCAGCCGGACGGGTCGGGTAGGCACTCGAAGCGACGCCAGGGATCCTCGATCAAGCCGTTCACGGACTCGGCGGGCGAGATCTGGGGTCGGATGCGAATGACCTCGATCGCCGCGATCCGGCGTCGGGTCTCCCCGGGGTGATAGCACTCATCCCGGCAAAGGCGCCGCAATCGCTCGGGGGCCAGGCCCTCGTGACTCCAGGCGGGGCATCCGGGAAGCTGCTCGAAGGAGCCCACCGCGCGGACCTCGAACCGGGGGACCTCG
>JBDHKE010000160.1:0-9374 GCA_039586555.1 Gemmatimonadota bacterium
GACGATCCCGTAGATGGCCGTCTCGCCGTCGCGGGCCACCGCCTCGAAGGGCTCGGGGAATGTCCATCCCGTAGCCTCCAGGCCGGAGATGTCCGCTCGCTCCAGCTCCATCACCACCGCGCCGTCCGAGGCGCGCCGGAGCACCGAGAGAGGCGGCAGGTCCGCCCGGGAGAAGGTGTCGGTGAAGTAGGCGCCGCTCGGAGAGAACGACACCCGATGCTCCGCGTGTTCCGGGGTGAGCAGACGTGGTCCGCCACCGTCCATGGGAACGCGGTAGAGGTGCTGCAGGTAGGGATCCCGGCCGGGCTCCCTCCCCCCGGCCGTGAAGTAGACCACTCGATCCTCTTCGTCCACGTGCATGATGCCGCGGACCACCCATTCACCCCGCGTGAGCTGACGCTTCACCTGCCCCGTGCGCGCGTCGTACAGGTAGAGATGCATCCAGCCGTCCCGCTCGGAGGCCCAGATGACCTCCGCTCCGTCCCCTATGAAGCGGTGGCGGGGGCTGGCGTACGTGTTCACAATGGGGTCGCCGGGCTCGTCCGCCACCACGCGCGCCGCGCCCGTCTCGGGATCGACGGCCCGGAGCTGCTCGCGTGTGTAACCGCGCTCGGTGAAGGTTACCCAGAGCTCGCGGCTGCTCTCGCTCCACTCCCCTCGCGGGCCGCCGTAGTACTGGAGAGGCAGGGCCTCCATTGCCACAGGGGTGCGCTTCCAGGTGCCCACCTCGAAGATCAGGAGCTCGGCGGCCGGCAGCACCGTGTCCGGGGGGAGAGGATACCAGTACGTGTAGTGTGCCGGCCGCATCTGGTCTGGTGGAGCGTGCTGCACCATGCTCAACGTTCCGGCCTTGCGGGCGTCGATGCGGTACGTGAGCAGGCGTCGCGAGTCCGGAGACCAGAAGACCGCCGGTTCCTGTTCCGGCTCCGCGGTGCCCTCGCTCACCATCTGGCGGGGGTTGGGCAGGGGCGTGGCGTACGCGTGGCCATGAGACCCATCGTGAGTGAGGCGGACCTCCCATCCACTCTCGGTGGCGCGGAGCCAGAGGTCGTAGTCCCGGACGAACGCGACCCACCTTCCATCGGGAGACACGGCCCGGGAGGGTCCCTCCACCTCGGGCTCGGGCTCGCATTGGTAGGTGGCGAGGGCGCAGCGGTAACCGGTGTCTTCCACCTGGAAGACGATGGCGTCCTCCCCGTCTGCGAACTCGAATCGCTGGAAGGGGAGGTCGGTGGGCTCCACGGTGCGCTCCAGGACCTCACCCAACGCCTCGGCCAGCCGGGCATGATCGAAGGCGGGCTCCCGCCCGTCCGGCAGGTCGCGGAGGTACCAGAAGCGGTCGGTTTCTCCCACGAAGTTGGGGGCCACACGCTCGTTCAGGACGAGCCCCTCCAGATTCTGAGGGAGGAAGCGCTCCGCCCGCCGGTAGTCCTCGAGGGTGCCCTGGGCGGCCGCCAGGCAGGGCGCCGAGCCCGCCGACAGAACGAGAAGGGCCAGCGTGTGCGCCGTCCGGGTCCAGGGCATCCTCGTCCCCGCCAACTCGCCTCGCGTGCGCATCAACTACTCCTCCGGCAAGGGCGTGTCGCTATTGAAGATATCGTACGCGATCTTCCAACCTCCATCCGCTTGCCGCTTCCAGATCTCGATGTACTTGCCCTGATCCACCATCGGCTCCTCGCCCTCCGCGGCGGCGAACTCCAGGAAGTACCGGCCAAAGACGTACGCCAGGTCACCCGCCCCTTCTATCATCACCTGCTCGTAACGGATGTCGGTCATGGTCGGGAACATGCCCAGCCACTCAGCAATGGCCGCCTGTCCTTCAATCTCCGTCGCGTTGGGCTGCAGCACCACGGCGTCGGGCGCGTAGTAGGTCTCCGTGTACTGGGTCCAATCCTGCGAGGAGTTGGCGATCTCCAGCGCGGCCCGAGTGGTCTCCACGATGGCGGCGCGGTCCTCCTCCGTGAAGGAAGGTGCTTCCGCGGCTGGGGGAGCGGCGCAGCCGGCCAGCGCCAGTGGCACGATCATGAGGGGAAGGGAAATGGGGCGACGCATCAGATGCCTCCTGAGAACGAGGGGATCACACCTCCGCCACCCGAGCCACCCGAGAGAACGGGTGGATGATAGGGTCCCGTGAGCGCGGGCGCGAGGGACGCGTATCGAGGGGCGGGCCGGAGAGGAGGGACAGACTCCTGGACTTCCCAAGCTCGGCCGGGGTCACGTCCCCTGCGGCCCGCCGCCAGGCGGTGGGCGCCGAGATTAGGTCGATGGGACGGGCGGTTCGAAGGGCCGGGGCAGCGGAGTGAGTGGGCTGAAGCGTTATACTTTCCTAACACCGGTGGGACTTTCCCACGAGAACGATGGGATCCTCCCCGAGAATGGACTCGCGTCACGAGACAAGCGATGTTCTCCCCTCGATCCTGGCGCGGGCTTCGTCCCGTGAAGCCTTTCTTCGACCCTCCTCCAGAGAACTCGCGCGCGCGAGTGGCCGCGGGCCGCCCGTGTGCTGCCCTGGCCGCCCGGCTCCGGCTCCTGTCTGCCCCCCTTCTCCTCGCGTCCACCCCGCTGGCCTCCGCTCCGCTGGACGCCCAGACCGTGGTGCCCTCCCGCCCCGGCATGGTCGTTACCGAGTCCGTGCGCATCGAGCCGGGCACCTACCGGGCCCCCGCTCCCGCCTCGCTCTCGATGGCGTCCGGCTGGAGGGCCTGCCTCCGGAGGCCGATCCCGACCAGGCCACGGGCGTCGCCATCCGGGTCGAGGGAGGGAAGGGGGTGGTGGTCCGCAACGCCCACGTCCGGGGCTATAGGATCGCCATCCTGGCCGTGGGCACCCGTGATCTCTCCCTGCTGGACAACGAGCTCAGCTACAACTGGAAGCCCCGGCTCTTCAGCCTGGTGGAGCACGAAAGCCTGGTGGATTGGCTCTCCTATCACCGTAACGATGACCGGGAGTGGATGCGCTTCGGAGCGGCCATCTACCTGGAGGACGTGCGGGGCGGGGAGGTGCGGGGCAACCGGGCGGTGCAGGGGATGAACGGGCTCCTCATGACCCGCACCGACTCCGTCACCGTGCGGGACAACGAGTTCGCCTACAACTCGGGGCTGGGCATCGGCCTGTACCGCTCCAGCGGCAACACCCTGGTGAGGAACCGCCTGGACTACAACGTCCGGGGATACAGCCACGGCTTCTACCGCCGGGGGCAGGACTCGGCGGGGATCCTCATCTACGAGCAGAGCTCCGGCAACGTGGTGGCCTACAACTCGGCTACCCACTCGGGGGACGGGCTCTTCCTGTGGGCCGGCCAGCACACCATGGACACCGGAAGGGGCGGAGCCAACGACAACCTCGTCTTCCACAATGACTTCAGCTTCGCGCCCACCAACGGAATGGAGACGACTTTCAGCCGCAACCGCCTGGTGGCCAACCGGGCGAGGGGGAACGACTACGGTCTCTGGGGAGGTTACAGCTACGATTCGGACGTGCTGGGAAACTGCTTCGCCGACAACCGGGTGGGCGTCGCCATCGAGCACGGGCAGGACAACCGCATCACCGGCAACCGGTTCGATGGGGACTCCACGGCCATCGCCCTGTGGGCCAACGCCACGGAGCCGGAGGAGTGGGGATACCCCCGGCACCGGGACACCCGCAGCCGCGACACCCGCGTCGCCGGCAACGTCTTCGCGGCGAACCGCACCATCTGGCGGCTGGAAAACACCGCGGGCGTGGAGGCGGAGGGAAACCGGACGTTGGGGGAGCGCCCGGCGGAGCCCTGCCGGCCCCGGGCGCTCCTGGGGGCAGCGTTCGACTCCCTGGCTCCCGATCTTCCGGGCATCCCGCGGGAGATCCCCACCTCGGAGCGGGCTCGCCTGCCGCGGTCGGCCATCGCGGTGGACGAGTGGGGTCCGTACGAGGGACGCTCCCCCAAGTTGTGGCCGGTGGACACCGCGCGAGCCGCGGTGCGCCTGGCCGTCCTGGGGCCCGAGGGTCGGTGGAGGGTGACCGAGCGGCGGGGCGTGGAGGGGTTGTCGGCGGAGGCCGGGGCCACGGGTGATACGCTGGTGGTCACCCCCGCCCCCGAGGCCCGGGGGGATTGGGCGGTCGAGGTCGAGTACACGGGCGTGGCCACCGTCTCGCCCCGGGGGGAGGTCCGGGAGGCGGGGGCGCCCGTGAGGTTCTCCTACCGGCGGTTCGAGCCCTCCACCGACTGGGAGGTGCGCTTCTTCACCTGGACGGACAGCGTAAGGGACCCCTGGCGGGATGCGGAGGCCTTCGACCGGATGGCGGCTGGGACGCCCGTTCTCACCCGCCGTGAGCCGCGCCTGGACTACGTGTGGTACCGCCCGGCCCTCCCGGAGCTACCTCAGGAGCGTTGGGCCCTGGAGGCTGTCACCTCGGTGGAGCTGCCACCCGGAGAGTACTCCCTGCAGGCCATCAGCGACGACGCCGTGCGGGTGTGGCTGGACGGCGCCCTGGTCATCGACCACTGGGAGCCCCACGAGTCGGCGGTGGACCACGCCCCGATCAGCGGGGGGCGGCACCGCTTCAGAGTGCGATACTACCAGATCCGCGGCTGGTCCGAGATCAGGGTGGACATCGTGCGCGGGTCGTGGCGCTCGAAAGGATCGCCGGCACCGCACTGAATTCCGGGGATCGTAGAGTCTCTGGGTAGCTGGCTCGCCGGTCGCCGATTCTCGGGGTCGTCGGCTCCCCGGCTGCAAGCCCTTCAGGTCGGACGGCTCCCCGGTCGCTGATCCTCCGTGTCCCTCGCTTGACCCCGCTCTGACGCCCGCCTCATCTTGCCCGTTGGGCACTGGGTGGGTGGTCCGGGCAGTCTTCTGCGGCACCCCCACGTCGATGGGCTCCAAGCTCCGCATCTTCCTGGCCGAGCTGAAGCGGCGGAAGGTCTACCGCGTGGCCGTGGTGTACGCGGTCCTGGGCGTCGCGCTCATCGAGGGCGCCGACCTCATCTTCCCCAGGTTGCTCCTTCCTGATTGGACCGTCACCCTCGTCGTAGTGCTCGTTCTGCTCGGCTTCCCTGTGGCGCTGGGCCTCTCCTGGGCATTCGAAGTCACACCGGAGAGGGTGAAGCGGGCTGCACGGGACCTTCCCGAAGAGGCGTCCCCGGAGGACGCGAAGAAGGCGGGGCCTCCTGGCAGCGCCGTCCACGAAGCCGTCCACGAGGAGGAGGTCCTCGCCCTGCCGAAAGGGCCGGTGATCGCCGTCCTGCCGTTCACCAACATGAGCGGCAAGCCGGACGACGAGTTCTTCACCGACGGCATCACCGAGGACATCATCACGGGCCTGGCCCGGTTCACCAAGCTCTTCGTGATCGCCCGGAACTCGACCTCTCGCTTCAAAGGGAGAGCGGTTGACATCCAGGAGGAAGGCCGGCCTCATGATCTCCGAGGATTGAGGCGGGCCCCATGACAGTGGAGGTACCCATGACCCGGTTCCCACGCTCGCCCTCCCGCATCCGCAGCTCCCGGGCCGGGCGCTGCGCGGCTACGCTCCTTTTGATCGGCGTCATTCTGCCCTTCGCGGCTCCCTCCTCCGGCGCAGCTCAGGAGGGTGCCCAGGCAAGCGAGAGGATTGCTCTGCCCGCGGTCTGCAATGACGGCGACGTCTCGGTGGAGCGGGCGATGACGGAGAGACGCTCGATTCGGAGCTTCGCCGACGCCGTGCTCTCTCTCCCCGACCTCTCTCAGCTCCTCTGGTCCGCTCAGGGCGTGACCTTGCCGAGGGAGGAGGCTCCGGAGGGCTTTACCTGGCAGTGGATGGGGGGGCTACGGACCGCTCCCTCCGCCGGCGCCCTCTACCCCCTGGAGCTCTACGCATTGGTGGGTTCGTCCGACGAGCTGGCGCCCGGGCTCTACCATTACATCCCGACCGAGCACGCGATCGAGATGACCGCCGATGGAGATCTTCGGGAGGCGCTCTGGGATGCCGCGCTCCGTCAGAGCGCCATCACGGAGGCTCCGGTGACGCTCGTCTTCGCCGCCGTCGTCGAGCGGTTGGCCGTGAAGTACGGAGAGCGCTCCGAGCGGTACGCGCACATCGAGGTGGGTGCCGCCGCCGAGAACGTCTTCCTCCAGTGCGAGTCTCTGGACCTGGGCACGGTGCTCATCGGAGCGTTCCGGGACGACCCGGTAAGAGAGGCTCTGGGGCTTCCTGAGGACCAGCACGTCTACGCCATCATGCCGGTGGGACACGTGCCCGCCGATTGGAGGCCATGGTACTAGTCGTCTTATCGGGGCCGGCCATCGAGGAGAAGATCTCTCCTCAATCCTCCAGGCGATCGGCTCCCCGGGCCAGGGCCGCGGCACGCACCAGCTCCTGGGGGCCGCCGAAGACGATAAGAAGGTCCCCCTCCCGGAGCACGAAGTCCGCCCGTGGGTTGGGCTGGGTCCGGCCCTCTCGTTGGACCGCCAGCAGGGTCACCCCGTACTCCGAGCGAAGGGCCACGTCGGCCAGCGTACGCCCCGACAGGTAGGAGTCCTCCCCTACCCGCACCGTGCCCACCTCGGAGTCCGGCAGGTGGACTCCCAGGTCGGCCGGTCGGGCACCGGCTCCCCAGCCCAGACCTCGGAACATCTCGTAGCCCCCGGAGCGGACCTCGGCCACGAACTCGGCGATCTCGATCTGGGGGATCAGGTATCGCCTCAGGACCCGGACCAGGATCTCCACCGAGGTCTCGAACTCCTCGGGGATGACCTCGTCGGCTCCTGCCCAGTAGAGGGGCTCCATCTCCTGGACGTACCGGGTCCGGGCCAGCACGAACAGGGCGGGATTCATGCGCTTGGCCACTGCGGTGATCCGCCGTGTGCTTCCCGGGTCCGAAATGGCGGAGACGAGCACCCGGGCTTGTTCGGCCCCCGCATGGGCCAGCACGGCGGGCTGGCTGGCGTCGCCGAAGGCGATCCTCTCTCCGGACCTCCTCTCCCGCCTAACGGTGTCCGGATTGGACTCGAGAACGAGGTAGGAGATCCCGGCCACCTTCGCCGCCCGGGCCAGATTCCGCCCGTTCACCCCGTAGCCGACGATGATCAGGTGGTCGGAAAGGGGCTCCTCCTCACCGGTCTCCGCCTCCGCCGGCCGCTCCCTGCTAGTTCCCGTCAGGAGACCAGGCAGAGGCAGCCTCAGTGTTCGATCCGCGAAGGTGGGAGCCGCGGCGATCACGAAAGGAGTGGCCGCCATGGTGAGGACCGACACGGCCAGAAACAGCTGCTCGTGGTTCCCGGAAAGGAGGCCACTCTGGATTCCCTCTCGGGACAGGATGAAGGAGAACTCCCCCACCTGGCTCAGGGCGAGTCCCGCGATGAGAGCCGTCCTCAGGGGAAACCCGAGGAGACGGATGGCGGACGCGGCCACTGCGGCCTTCACCACCAGGACCAGGAGGGCGGTGAGGGTGATGGGAAGCACCTGCCCGACCACGAAGGACAGGTCCAGAAGCATGCCCACCGAGACGAAGAAGAAGGCGAGGAAGAGCTCTCGCAGGGGGAGGATCTCCCCCAGAGCCTGTGCGCTGTACTCGGACTCGGAGATGATGAGCCCCGCCAGGAACGCGCCGAGAGCCAGGGACAGCCCGGCCAGCGAGGTCAGCCAGGCCGCCGCCAGTCCCAGCGCCACGGTGGCCAGGAGAAAGACCTCCCGACTTCGGGTGCGAGCCACCTGAAAGAGGAGCCAGGGCACGATCCACCGGGCGGCAACCAGCACCAGCCCCACGATGAGGATCGTCCTCCCCAGCAGGCTCAGGAGAGGTCCCGTCACGTCACCCTCCCCCAAAGCCAGAAGCGGGGTGAAGAAAATCATGGGCACGATGGCCATGTCCTGGAAGATGAGGATGCCCAGAGCCGTCCTCCCCTGGGGAGCGTCGATCTCCGCCCGCTCGTGGAGGACGCGCAGGACGATGGCGGTGCTGGACAGCGAGACCAGCATTCCCATGAAGACGGCTTCCCTGGGCGTCTGGCCGAAGGCCCTCGCCGTGAAGAAGATGGCCGCTCCAGTGAGGCCGACCTGGAGCGCCCCTCCCAGAACCACCGATCGCCAGATCCTCACCAGGCTTCCGAGGGAGAACTCGATGCCGATGGAGAAGAGGAGGAGGACCACACCCACCTCCGCCAGGATCTCCACCTCGTGCACGGCCCTGATGAGCCCCAGACCGTGAGGCCCGGCCAGAATGCCCGTGAGGAGGAAGGCCAGGACCAGCGGAAGCCGGACTCGATGGAACAGGAGGATCACCGCCAGGGAGAGCCCCAGGATGATGACGATGTCCGTGAGTAGGGGGATGGTCATGATCGACCGGGTTCTGGTATGGGCCGAAGCCTCGTCGAGATTCGAATCTCGAAGATCAGCCTGCGGTAGGGAAGGAGCCGCTCCTCTCGCGCCCGCTGATCCCTCCCTACTCGGCGCCGGTCCGTTCCCGGCGCATGGCACCATGGGTGTGCCCGGGGTCCATACGCAGGCTCAGGAGTCCCCGGACACGATCCGAGAGGTCCACCTTGCCTATTGATGTGCGATGTATGATGTTCGATGCATGAGGACGACGGTGAACCTCGATGACGACGTCTTACGCGCAGCCAAGGAGCTCGCGGCGCTGAGCGGGCACACGCTGGGCCAGGTCCTCTCCGATCTGGCCCGGACAGCGCTCTTGGCCCACGGGGAAGAGACGGTCCTGCGGAACGGCGTGCCGGTCCTGGCGCCGACTGCCGATGCTCGGCTGGTGACACCCGAGGATGTCGCCCGGCTGCTCGAGGAACGCTGAACGACAGTGCGCTCGCCATGGTCTACCTGCTCGACGTCAACGTCCTGGTCGCGCTCTTCGATCCCGGGCACGTGCACCACGAAGCCGCGCACGCCTGGCTCGAGGCGTCCAGGGCCTCGGGATGGGCCACCTGCCCGATGACGGAGAACGGATTCGTGCGCGTGATCTCGAATCCGGTGTACCCCGGCCGCCGGACCACCGTCAGGGACGCCGCGGACCGCTTGGCGCGGTTCACGCTCAGCGGCCATCACACGTTCTGGACGGACGACGTGTCGATCCTGGACTCCGAGCGTCTGCTCACCGACCGACTCGGCGGCCACCGCGAGGTGGCTGACGCGTACCTACTCGCACTCGCGGTCGGCAGGGGAGGGGCCCTCGTCACCTTCGACCGCGGCGTCCGCCGCGAGGCGGTGCCGGGCGCGCGTCCAGAGCAGGTCGTGGTCCTTCCGGCGGAGGGGTGAGCGGCGCGCCGGGGAGGTCACCAGGAGGAGCTAGCGAGGAAGGTGACGCAGGACTCCGGTTCAGACGCTCTGCTGGAGGCGCTCCAAGTGCAGCCCGCCGGTCCCTCCCCACCTAGTGTGCCGGCTCAGAGGTCCGTCCGTCTTGCGCCGCCGCT
>JBDHKE010000366.1:0-3260 GCA_039586555.1 Gemmatimonadota bacterium
ACTGCAATCGCCTTGCCGCCAAGCTCAACCGCCGCCCCCGGAAGCGCCTCGGCTACCGCACCCCGGAGGAATGCTATGCCCGCTAACCTTCAGTGTTGCACTTCAAAGTTGATACCAAGAACCCCAAAAAACGCGAACGTGCGGTGTGACATGCCTCGAGTCTCTTGCGATGTGGTCGGTCTCCGGTCGCTTGGTGAGGGACTCTCATTAAGATAGCTGTCGGGATGGGTCCGGACACCGTCACGATCAGGGCACCTGCAACCTTTTCCGCTATCGAACCGTCATATCAAGTAACCACCTGTTGATTACCGAGAGAAGAGCTTATGGGCAAGCGAAAGCCGGACATGATCAAGGGTACCCTGGACATGCTGATCCTGAAGGTCCTCTCGCTGGAGCCCATGCACGGGTGGGGGATCAGCGAGCGCATCCAGCAGATCTCCAAGGACGAGCTCCAGGTGAACCAGGGCTCGCTATACGCCTCGTTGCACAAGCTCACCCGGGAGGGGTGGATCAAGTCCTCCTGGCGGGTCACAGAGAACAGGCGGCGGGCGCGCTACTACGCCCCGACGCGGGCGGGGGAGAAGCAACTGGGGATCGAGGCCGAGCATTGGGGGCGGCTGGCCACGGCTGTGGAGCGAATCTTGGCAACGTCCTGAGGGGACCCCTCACGCTGCGATGGCGACACGAGGAGCGATACCATGCGCTGGATAACGAATCTGGCGTTCCGCCTCCGGGCCACTTTGGTCACGGGGAAGATGGAGCGGGAGTTGGACGACGAGATGGCATTTCACATCGAGATGGAGGCCCGGAAGCTCATGGAGCGAGGGATGGCAGAGGAGGAGGCCTGGCGCCAGGCCCGGCGTAACTTCGGCCCGATGCTCCGCAACAAGGAGAGCGCCCGGCAGGCTTGGGGAATCGGCCTGGTCCAGGACTTGAGGGCCGACGCACGCCACACATTCCGGGGTTTCAGGCGAAGCCCCGTCTTCGCAGCGGTTGCCATCCTCACTCTTGGTCTCGGTATCGGGGGCACGACCGCCATATTCAGTGTGGTGAACGGGGTAATCCTGAAGCCCCTTCCCTTTCCCGACCCTCACCGCCTCGTGGCGGTGCACCACAGCATGCCGGGTGTGGGAGCCGACGAGACCCCCCTGTCTCCAGCCATGTACTTCACATTCCGCGACCACTCTCGTACCCTGGAGGACATTGGCGTGTGGAGACGGGCTCCGGTGACCGTTACGGGCCTGGCGGAACCCGAGCAGGTGGTGGCCGCTCAGGTCACGGCCGGGCTCTTCCCTGTTCTCGGCGTGAGCCCCATCCTGGGAAGAGGCTACGGCGAAGAGGATGTGGCCCCGGGGAGCACCTACCGCATCATCCTGTCGCAGGGATACTGGGTTCGACGGTTCGGGAGTGACCCCGACATTTTGGGGCGCACCATCCGAATCGACGGCAATGAGCTCGTCATCATCGGCGTCATGCCCGGGGGGCTGCGGCTCGGCGAGCTGGACCCTGACCTTTACCTCCCCCTCGTGTTCAACCGAGCAGGTATCGGCGTTGGCAACTGGAGCTTCCCGGGTATCGCTCGCCTCCGCCCGGGTGTCACTCCGGGAGAAGCCAGCAGTGTCCTGGACCGGATGACCGTGCTTGCCACAGAGAAATACCCCGGGATTCCCCTGGCCAACCTAAGGGATAGGGACAGCCGGGACAGTCCTCTGGCTCGTGTTCGGAACGGCCGGCCTGGTCCTTCTCGTGGCCTGCATCAATGTGGCCAACCTCTTCCTGGTCCGCGCCGAAACCCGCCAGCGGGACGTGGCCCTGCGATCGGCGATGGGCGCATCGAAGGGACGCCTCGCCCGGCAGTTCATCACCGAGAGCACGGTCATCGGGATCTTGGGAGGCTCCGCGGGTCTGCTCATGGCTTTGGCCGGGGACCGGCTCCTCCTTCACATGGCGCCCCCCAACCTGCCCCGCCTGGAGGAGATCGGCCTGGAACCCACCGTCCTCCTGTTCGCGCTGGGCATGTCGGTCCTGACCGGGCTCATCTTTGGAACGATCCCGGTCCTTCGGTACGGAAGGGCCGGCCTAGCAGAGTCACTCAAGGAAGGGGGACGAGGCACCAGCTCGAGTCGGCGGTGGTACCGCCTGCGGTCCGTCTTCGCCGTGTCCCAGGTGGCACTGGTTCTTGTTCTGCTCATCGGTTCAGGGCTCATGATTCGCACGTTCCAGGCACTGAGGAACGTGCCGCCGGGGTTCCAGAGGCCGGAGGAGGTGTTCACTTTCCGTATCTCCGTGCCCTCCTCGGAAGCCGGGACGGCCGATGACGCGGCGAGAACCCATCAACAGATCCTGGAGCAGATCGGGCAGATACCGGGGGTGACCTCGGTCGGAGCCGCCGCCTCGGTGGCCATGGACGGCTGGGAGTCCTGGGAGGATGTGGAAGTGGACGGGTTCCCTCCGACTCCGGGAGAAGCCCCCGTACATCGCCGCCTCAACTGGATCACTCCGGGGTACTTCGCGACCCTGGAGAATCCCCTCCTCGCCGGCCGCACCATCGAATGGGAGGACGTGTACCAACGGCGGCCAGTCGCCGTAGTCACCGAGAATTTTGCCCGCGAGTTCTGGGGACGTCCGGCAGAAGCGTTGGGGAGGCGATTCCGGACGGCTGCCAACTCGCCCTGGCGTGAGATCGTGGGAGTCGTGCAGAACGTGCACACCACCGGCGTGGCCGAGACCCCGCCAACGGTGATCTACTGGCCCCTGATCATGGAGGGGATGTGGGGGGTGAGCACCTTCACGATCCGGGACCTTCGCTATGCTGTTCGGACTTCGCGCCCCGACCCCACGACGCTCCTGCCCGAGGTCGGCGACGCTGTGTGGAGCGTGAACCCGAACTTGCCGTTGTCGGAGAACCTGACGTTGGACGAAATCCTGGCCGACTCCATGGCCCGGACCTCCTTTACCCTTGTCATGCTGGGCATAGCCGCCGGCGTAGCTCTCCTGTTAGGGATGGTGGGGGTGTACGGGGTGCTCTCCTACCTGGTGGCGCAGCGGACCCGTGAGATGGGGGTGCGCCTGGCCTTGGGGGCCCGTCCGGCTGATGTCCGCCGCATGGTCGTCCGCCAGGGAGCAGTGTTGGGGGTGGCTGGAGTCGCCATCGGGCTGGGCGTGGCTGTGGGACTCACGCACCTCATGTCGGCGCTTCTGTTCCGCGTACGCCCCGTGGACCCCCTGAGCTATGGCGCCGTGGCCGCGGCCCTGATGGG
>JBDHKE010000367.1:0-2045 GCA_039586555.1 Gemmatimonadota bacterium
GCAAAGACTCCGGCCGCTTCCCCACTGAGCCCACGTCGGTCAGTTCAGGCGGAACGGCCTCCATTCGTCGCAGGTGGCCTGAGCATTGTCCAGAAGCGAGGGCCGCCACCGGGCACGTCAACCTGCGAAACTAGCGTGAACCCGCGCCTCTCGTAGAAGGTAATCGCCCTCTCGTTGAAGGTGTCGAGGTAGCACGGCAGGCCATCAGCGTCGGCCCGGGTCAGCACTGGCTGTATGAGCGCTCCGCCAATGCCCCTCCCTTGCCACGACGGGTCAACTGCGAGTTGCAGGAGGTGCCAATGGGGCACAGGCACGCATTCCTTGGCCGCGTGGGAGCTGCATTCCAGGTACCGGGTCAGTCGGGAGAATGCTCTCCTCCCCAGCAACAGGCGAGTGGTTGCTACACCGGCCCGGAACATCTTCGGGCACGAGCCAGACCGCCACGCCGTCAACGCGCGGCGTTGTGTGGACCTCACCATAGAGCAGCCCATAGTGCAGGCTCGGACGGTGGAGAGAACACGACTTCCGGAATCGCTCCCTGTCGTCAGGGAGGATGTAGACGAACAAAGGGTCTGTGTGGAATGCTCGGGCCATCACCTCAGCAGCATGCCGTACCTGGGACCTCTGGAGGTGGAGCACCTCTCCGTCAGCGAGAGCCATGTTGTCCCTTCGCCTCCCCGCCCTTGCCTGGGCGCGTCGAGGTAGGAGAGCAGCAGCGCGGTGACTCGGGTCCCCTCGCCGACCATTTCCCCCCAACCATCCCACCGCCTGCTGTTTCGTCGGCGAAATGCCCTTTCTGCTTCCTCCGCGAGGTCCGCACGCCGAAGCTCCATCGGCCGCACGAAGGGTGAGGACAGTCCGCTGTTCGGGGGGCGGGAAATGCCAGGGCGGTATCGCCCCCAGGACCGTCAGTGCGAGCGCAAAGCGCGGCAGAAGGCGGGCTAAGGCGCCTCCCAGAGCACCTTCCCATTCGGGTCGAAGAGCACGAGGGACGATTCCTCCTTCCTCTCCGCCGCCCCGCGCGGCTGGGGTGTACCTGCATCCCTAGCGCCGATAGGGGCACGCTCCGGGTCTGTCTTGCCCATCGCGGCGCGTAAGGTTCCGTTCTCGTCCACTATCTGAAGGCAGGGCGTACCCATTCCCGCGCCCGGGGTGACGCGTAGATTGCCCTTCTCGTCCGCAAGATTGAGCCCAGAGTCCCCCTCCCGAGCCCCCAAGACAGCCGTAGCCTTGTCTTTCTCACTTGCGACAGCAAGGTATGCACCACCGTCGGAGGACCTGCGCAGCAGGGCGCACATCTCGCCCTTCCCGTTGAGAAGCTCAAGCACCGCACCATCGGTCGTGATGCCGATGCTGGCGCATGCCTTGTCCCCGTGACCAAGGACTTGAACGACCGGGCCATCAGGGCCCACCTGCGCCAGGACGGCCGTGTCGCCGCTCTCGTACTTGAGCAGAAGACTTGCACCCTCCTCAGGACTCACACATACGGCAGCCCGTAGCTCCCCCCTCTCATCCGAAAGGCCCAGCACTGGGCTGCCAGAGACTACGCCTCCGACGATACGTGCCGTGCCTTCCTCGTCCACCACTTCCAACCGCCGTGTGCGAATCACCTCTGCAACTGGCTCACTCACGTCCTCACCTCCTTGCGCGTTACAGAGTGGGGGAACCTCGCCGCGCCTCTTCGTCGGTCGTCGGTCACGTCCCTTTCTCTTCCTAGACCACCGTTACACCACCGCCTGGCCGAAAGGCAACGTGGCCCGCGGGTCACCCCTGAGCACCCAACCGCCTGCCGCCATACGCCGGCCCCAATTCTCCGAAACAAAAAACGCGGATATGGGACCCAGGCTTTCTGTCGCAGGGATTGGGCGGCCTCACCCGGAGACATTCGCTGCCAGGGGCACGGGTGCTCCATGTGCGGATACGTGCCACTCAGGAAGAAGCTACGGGGGCATACGGCGTGTGGTTCGACAGCAGTTGTCTCCCTGTCCTAACACCTCTGCCCAGACCGAACTTGACCCCGCGTCGCACTTCAGGTAGGCTATCAC
>JBDHKE010000161.1:0-6762 GCA_039586555.1 Gemmatimonadota bacterium
GATCCTCATGGCTAAATCGATAATCCTCTATCAGTTCAAACGCTAGGATATCAAGGTCAGGAGTGAGGCCTATTTCGATGGAGGGAAGCTGATTATTGACGGCTACGACATCGGGAAGACCGTGGAAGATGTATGGGGTGACAGCGATTATGAGTACGATATGGTGATTCCAGCCGAAGGCGTGAACGCACTGTATGGACTGATGAACGTCGAAGCGGGTGACCGGAAAGGCCTGCTGAAGGCCCTTGCCAAACGATTCAACGGCAACAAGTGCTTCTCCGAAATCGGGGACTTCCTGGATCAGAACGGCATCAAGCACGGGACCTCCCGGTGGATGTGAAGCGGTCGGCGGCTTGGGCTGGGACATAGCCGATGAGCGCAGGAGCCCGCGGGTGAAGTGGGAGAGCGATGGGAATCGTTCGCGACTGGCTGCAACGGGCCTTCTCAGGAGCTGAGGTGGAAAAACCCCTACCGCCGGAAGGCCTGTTGGGTACGGAAGGGTGGCGGGAAGGGACGCAGACGCTTTCCAGGGATACGGAGGAGGTTCTTGTTGTCACGGCCCAGCGCCAGGACGCCATCTTCCAAGTCAGTCTGGGATTGACCGGCGCCCCAGGCGAGGCCGTGTTGGAACCTGATCCGGATTCGGCCGGGGAGGTCCGCATCAAGAGGTACAACGGTCTTCCGATTATTCTGGACGAACGCGCCAGGACGCTGATCATGGAGCGGGTCGAACTGCCCATGTCCCACACGTCAATCCCAGTTATCAAGGTGTCGGCCCGGACCCTGCCCAAGAAGAAGACGGTCGTGAATTGGTCAATCCCGCTATGGAAGCTGCAGGCCGTCTATGTGTTGTCGATCGAGGAGTTATATGACGTCGTGTCGTACTTCGAGAACGCCAAGTACCGTGAATGCTAGCAGACTTCATTCAGGGAACGAACATGGCGATAGACATGCTGCCGCTGAACGTCGTCCATTCGAGTTGGCGAGGAAGCCTGATTCCAACGGCCTTCAGGACGCTGAAGCGCGGGCTTGAGCGTGAGGTGAGTCGCCCTTCCGGGGCGCGGTTCCTCACGCTCACGTTCCGGCAGGAATTCGATCGCGATGGACTCTTGGAGACGCTGGAATTGCTCGAAGGCTTTCCGGATGAAGCTGCCGCCGCTGCTCGCGTCGACCAGCTTGTAGAGGAGGCGCTGTCGACCTCTCTTTCGGAACCGGGTCCAGGGCCCGGCGCCTCTCCTCGCCTGCATCCACCTGGCGAAGAGACCCGTCTGGACAATATGGCTTTCCGTCACCTCTGCCCGCGTGTAACCAAGGATCACCTGCGAAGCCTCCAACCGGTTGGATGCTGGAACTGCACCATCGCTCGGACGACCGGGTTCAGGTGGGGCAGTGTAGCCTCCACAATCTCCTCTGGGACGGGCCGGACCGGCTCGGTCTCCCTGGCCTTGGACCGCCCCTTGGCAAGCCCAGAGACCGCACGGAGCGCCTGATAGACCTCTACGGGCACCAATTCGTTCTCAACGCCCCATTTGAACATCCGGCGGATGCGGTTGGCGCCGGCCTACCGGCAGATCCGCGCCGACGTGCGGTCTGCGGAGGAAGTCACTCCCGACGAGACCGGCTGGCGCGTGGGGGGCGGCAAGGCTTGGCTGCATGCCTTTGCCATCGCACAGGCGGCGTGTTTCGAGATCGACCCCACCCGCAGCGGCGACGTGGCCGAGCGATTGCTGGGGCCGGATTGGAGCGGGCGGCTGGTGCATGACGGCTGGAGCGTGTGCGACCGCCTCTTGCAGGCGATCCATCGGCAGTGCAACGCGCACCTGTTAAACCGCTGCAAGGAACTGCTGGAAGTCGCCCGGCGGGGAGCGGCACGGTTGCCCTTGTCGGTGAAGCGGTTGCTGCAGAGGGGGTTGGCCGCTCGCGAGCGCTTCGTGCAAGGCGAGATTTCGTCCCACGGCCTGTCGGTCATCGCCGGCCGGCTCACGGCCCAACTTCAGCGCCTGGTCAAGGGGCGCTTCACGCACGACGGCAACGGGCGGCTGGCCAACTTCCTCAACCATCATCTGGATGAAGTCTTTGCCTACCTGCGTCATCCGGGCATGGCGGCCACGAACTATTGGGGCGAACAGGCCATCCGCCCGGCGGTGGTCAATCGCAAAGTCTGGGGCGGCAACCGGACCTGGATCGGCGCCCGGGCCCAATCGGTGATCATGTCGGTGATCGCTGCCTGCATCCTGCGTGGTGCCGAACCATTGGCCCTCCTCATCGAAGCTCTCACCTCGCCAACCCCCCTCCTGCTACGCTTGCCGCCATGGGGCGGTAAACAATCACACTCCACCTTCGCAGTCGAATTGGCAGCCTTGCGGGCCTCACGGTGCATACTTACGAGATAAATGCTTCAGAATCGCTGACTATAGTGAGCATTCGACCGTTTGTGAGTCGCACATTGCAGGCACCTCCCTTCTCCGTGCGTACCGACTCTACCATATGCACCGCCATCCCGACCTTCGCTTTTCCGAGAGATTTGTCATTCTTCCAGTCGTATATCTCAACTTCTCCAAAGAAATTGTGGATCGTGCCCCATACGGCACGCTTGCCCTTTCCGGCCGGCATAGCCGAAAGGCGGAGGCTTTGCAGTATCTGTGCTCGGGAACTCATAATTGCTCTCCTTGGGTGAAAACTGTCTGCGAGAGACTGAAAGGATAGGCAATTCAGACGGCCTGTCCCTGCCGCCTGAAGGAGGGTGGACCGGTGAGAGGGAGGGCGCAAGTGGCGGTCGACAGAGGTGAGAGGGGCGGGAGTGAGGGAGCACGAGGGGGTTAGGACGGGAATCGAGGCGCGAGTCGCCAGGGATGGACACACCGGCCTGGAAGATGGAGGGATGGGCGGCGAGTAGCGAGTTCGGGTTGGGCCCGTCGGTGCTCAGTCGAATTCGTCAGGCAGGGACTGATCGAACTCGAACTCAGGGACGGGCTGGGCTTCGGCGGGATCGAACGTTGGGTCTGATCGAACGCGAGCTCGAGCTGGGGTGGTCGTCGGGCCGGGGAGACGGGTGGCGGACGAGGTGAGATGCCCAGGTGGCGGAGAATACGCTGGACCGTGAGGGGGTCGGTGATGAACGCGAGGATCTTCATCACGGCGCCGCAGGCGGGACACATGAGCGGCAGCAGGTCGTAGATGCGCGCGAGCAGGAGGGCCCAGCGTATTCGCCTGGGGGAGGCGGGAGCGGGGGCCGGCTCGGGGGACACTACTGGGTGAGGCGGCATGCCCTTCGGGCACAGGCGCCTCGGGCACGCGCTCAGGGCCGACCGAATGCGACGACATAGGGCCGCAGCCTGGCATTCGGAGCCAGAACCCCGTGGTAGCGGTGACGATGGACGCGCGGGGGTGGGACGAACTTGGCGAGGGCGTCGAGGAGCTCGAGGGGTGTGAGCAGCAGGTCGGTGCGGCCGTGGACATCGGGTTTTGGGAAGCGGTAGAGGAGGCGGCTCTCGGGCGACGCGAGGGCGGGGGTGGAGTCGAGGGCGTGCAGTCGTTCGAGAGCGAAAGGCGGGCGGGCACAGTAGCGGACGAGGCGCTCGATCCCGGCTCGGTCTTCGCCCTGGATGCGCACGGACGCGTCGACGCTGAACCCCCCGGAGCCTTGCCAGGTGAGCATGCCGGCGGTGTCGATCTCGTCCAGGAGCCCGTGGCGGCGGAAGTAGCGAAGGACGCGTCGCTGCAGGGTGGACTCGAGCTGGCGTGTGTGATCGGACGTCAGCTCGGAGGCTTCGTGAAAGCTCACCTCGCCGTGGCCGGCACCGCTGAACACCCCGTCGAGGACGACGAGGTGGTAGTGCGGGTGGACGTTCAGGGAAGAGCCGAAGCGGTGAAAGAAGCTTACGGCTCCGAGCTGGGCGTCAGGCGGCGCTCCGGGGCTCGTGCGCCGGAGCATGGTGCGGATCGCGCGCAAGAAGATCTGGAGCACGGTGCCGGCGACGCGCATGTCGTGGTGGAGGTAGGGACGCAGGCGCTTCGGGACGGAGAGCACCCACTGGCGAGCCGGCACGTGAGGCAGCACGTGGTCCGTGAGGTGGGCAGCGACCTCGCACATGCGCCGGGCGTTGCATGAAGGGCAGACGCCTCGGCTCTTGCACGAGAACGGGATCAGCCGCTCGTGGCCGCAGTCCCCACAGCGGGCTCGAGCGAGGCCACAGGCCAGAACCCTCCGGCCGGCAGCTCAACGAAGACCAGAGGAGGTCTTCCGGAGGCTCTCCAGAGCGAAGCGGAGGTCATGCCGCACTCAAGGTAGCCCCGGAAGTCGCGCTCGACCCACGCCGGTAAGCCGTAGCCCATGGGGTCGGCCGCAGAGGCTCGAGCCAGGAACGTCTCGAGGTGGTGCTGTACGACCTGATACAGGGGCGTCTGAGTCGGGGGCCGAGGACGGTAGACGCCCGGGAAACCGCGCCAGAGGGGCCCGGTGGTTGCGCGTGGCCGAGCTTCGTGCCGTTGCCTCGCCGGCGAGGTCGGGAGCGCCATGGCGGAGGCTCGAAGCGATCACCGGCCATCGCCATGGTCGAACGCGCCGCTGGCTTACACTGTTGTGATCGCCTCGCGAGCGGGTAGCGCGCGCGCTACCCGCTCGGGCCCTATAGGAGGCCCGCGGTGCAGCGAAGCGATGCCGATCTGTCCCGATCGTTGTAGAGATTGCATCAGGGCGGTGGTGGAGGCCAGAGTGAATCTGGCGGGAGCCACCGCCGTTGCCGGACTGGCGGAATCGGTAGACCCGAAGGTCTCAGAATCCCATGCGCTCTTGCTGTCCTGTGCGCTGCTTGGAAGCTCCCGCGTGGGAAGGAGCCATCAACCGAGCCAGCCTCCGTTTCGGTACCGAATATAACCCGAAACTCTTAATGGAGTCGAGGTTGGCAAGGCTGCTAGATGCTAGAAGGGAAACGGAGGATGTGGAGAACAGCGCTGGCGGTCCGGGGCCGGTGGTGGAGGAAGGGCCTCAGGCGCTTGGGGACCGAGAGGACCCACTGGCGCACCGGCACGTGAGGGAAGACGTGATCCACCAGGTGGGCGGCGGTCTCGGCCATGCGCTTGGCGTTGCAGGAGGGGCAGGCTCGTCGCCCCTTGCAGGAAAAGGCCACCAGAAAGTCGTAGCCGCAGCTTGAGCAACGGGCCCGGGCAAAACCGTGGGCCAGGATGCCGCACTTCAGGTAGCTACGGAACTCGTTCTCGACGTGGGTGGGCACGCCGTCGGCCATGGGGTCAGATTCGGAGGCCAGGACCAGGTAGCTCTCCAAGTGCTCCCGGACGATGCGGTGGAGCGTGGTGGTCTCGGGCCGACGGCGCCGGTAAAGCTGGGTGGGGGGGCTGGGCGACGGCCTGGGGGCGGGCGCGGACCAGCGGGTCTTGGTGTGGGTGGGTCGGGTCTGGGTGGCCACCGCTGGCCCGTTACGTCGAGAGGAGCGAGGTGGAGCGTCTCGACGTCAAGGAAGGTCATCGACAGAACGTACCCGCTGAGCGAGACCGCTGAGGCTATCGGCTAC
The DNA here is from genome assembly GCA_039586555.1 of Gemmatimonadota bacterium. Taxonomy (GTDB): domain Bacteria; phylum Gemmatimonadota; class Gemmatimonadetes; order Longimicrobiales; family Gaopeijiaceae; genus JBDHKE01. The sequence continues at coordinate 5,532 of JBDHKE010000161.1, forward strand.
GTCGGAGAGGGACACGCTCGAGCAAAGGTCGTCATCACCGTGAGAGGCGCGCTGGACAACGCTCGTCCGTCCACCTGAGAGCTGGAGGGCGCCGCGGAATCTGCTCACGGTCTGGAACCCGTCCTACGCCGACGACGCTGTGGACGAGCACCTCCGCGTGCTCCTCGACTGGGCACGTCGCCACCGCGCCGGCGAAGCCGAGGCCGACCACCTCATCGCAGAATCGTCGTGCCCGACCACAATGAAATCGCCAAAGCTACCCTCCGTGCCATCATCCGGCATGTAGAACGCGAGTCGGAGCGAGCCCGGCGCCCCGCTCGAATCCTCGCCAGGGCCCTCCCCGATCCCTATATTCATAAAAAGTCTACGCAGATAGCGCTCGCTACGCGCGACTGTCCGGCGGTCTCCCGGGCCGGGGACGCTCGGAGCGTACATGTCCAGCCATGAAGGGAAGGGTAGTGCCGTCATGACCGACCTTTCGGACTTCGAGGGCCGCCGGCGCCCGCTGGAAAAGTTCGACCTCGCCGCCCTGGATCTCGGCCGGATCCGCCAGTTCATGCGCTGGGGGCTCTGGCTTCTGGCGCTGATCCTGGTCTTGGCGGCGCTGGGTTGGGCGCAGACCTTCTATACAGATTTCCTCTGGTTCCGGGGCGTCGGTCACGAGGCGGTCCTGGTAAAGATCGTGACGACCCGGGCCGTTCTCTTCGTGCTCGCGGTCGCGGTCTTCAAGGCTCTCGCGCTGCCCAACCTGTACGTAGCGGCCCGGTCCGCCGATCGGCCCCCGCTGCCGGACGCGGCGCTCGAGCCGCCGGACTACCACGTCGTTCACAAGTTCCTGGTCCGGGCCGCGGCCGTCGTCGTCGTGGTGGTCGGCCTGCTGCTGGCCCTGCATCCCGCGTCGCAGTGGGAGAGCGTCCTGCTCTTCCTGAACGCCGTCCCGTTCGGCGAGACGGACCCGATCTTCGGCCGCGACTTCTCGTTCTTGATCTTCACGCTTCCGGCCGTGCGCCTCGTGCACGGCTGGCTGATCGCGGCGGTCACGAGCGCCGGGCTGATCGTGGTCGTCTTCCACCACCTGACCGGCCGGCTGCGGGGCGAGCCGTGGTTCTTCTGGGAGGGGGCGCGGGTGCAGCTGGCCGTGCTGGTTGCCGTGCTCTTCCTGCTCATCGCGGTCGGCCACTGGCTGGGACGCTACGAGCTGCTGTACTCGCCCACCGGGACCGTGTTCGGC
>JBDHKE010000162.1:0-6755 GCA_039586555.1 Gemmatimonadota bacterium
TCGTCTTCCCATGATCCACGTGCCCGATCGTCCCCACGTTTACATGCGGCTTCGTCCGCTCAAACTTCGCCTTGCCCATCTCTGTCCTCGTCGGTGCTTGGTGTCCGCGCTCCGGTCGCTCCGGCTCGCCTTCGGCAGGATTCTCGCCTCAACGCCCCCCGTTGGCGCTCATGATCTCGTCCGCTTTCTGCTTCGGAACCTCTTCGTAGTGGGAGAACTGCATCGTGTAGACGGCCCGTCCCTGGCTCAGCGAGCGAAGCACCGTGGAGTAGCCGAACATCTCTCCGAGGGGGACGCTGGCGCCGATGACGCGGGCGCCACCCCGCTCCGTCATTCCGCCCACCTTCCCCCGCCTGGAAGACAGGTCTCCGATGATGTCGCCCATGTAATCCGCCGGCGTGACCACCTCCACGTCCATCACCGGCTCCAGGAGCACCGGATGAGCCTTCCTGATCCCCTCCTTCAGGGCCATGGACCCGGCGATCTTGAACGCCATCTCGCTGGAGTCCACCTCGTGGTACGACCCATCCACGAGCTCCACCCGGAGGTCGATGATGGGATACCCGGCGAGGACCCCGGTGTCGAGCGCGTCCTTGATCCCCTGCTCCACGGAGCCGATGTACTCCCGGGGGATGACTCCACCCGTAATCTTGTCCTCGAAAGCGAAGCCCGAGCCGGGCTCGCCAGGAGTCACGTTGATCACCACATGGCCGTACTGACCACGACCGCCTGTCTGGCGGACGAATCGCCCCTCGACCTTCTCGGCCGCATTCCTGATCGTCTCGCGATACGCGACCTGCGGGCGACCGATGTTGGCGTCCACGCTGAACTCTCGCCGGAGGCGGTCGACGATAATCTCGAGATGAAGCTCGCCCATCCCACTGATGATGGTCTGTCCCGTCTCTGCATCCGTGTGGACCTTGAAGGTGGGATCCTCCTCCGCGAGCTTGGCCAGCCCCCCGGACAACTTGTCCTGGTCCGCCTTGCTCTTGGGCTCGATGGCCACCGCGATCACCGGCTCCGGGAACTTCATGGCCTCGAGGATGATGGGGCTGTTCGGGTGGCACAGAGTATCCCCCGTCTTCACTCCCTTCAAACCGATGGCCGCAGCGATGTCCCCGGCGTAGACCTCTTCTCGTTCCTCCCGCTTGTTGGCGTGCATCTGAAGTAGTCGGCCGACACGCTCCTTGCGGTCCTGGGCTGCATTCAGCACGTAGCTCCCGGAGGGGATGGAACCGGAATAGACCCTGAAGAACGTGAGCTTTCCCACGTAGGGGTCGGTCATGATCTTGAATGCCAGCGCGGCAAAGGGAGCGTCGTCGGACGTTTCCCGGGTCTCGTAGGTCTCGTCGTGGTACGGCAGGTGGCCCTTGATCGGGGGAATGTCCAGCGGAGACGGAAGGTAGTCGATGACCGCGTCGAGAAGTAGCTGAACGCCCTTGTTCTTGAACGCCGCTCCGGCGAAGACCGGAAACAGCTTCCCGGAGATCGTGGCTTTGCGGATGGCGCGCCGGACCTCCTGCTCGCTGAGCTCCTCCCCACCCAGGTACTTCTCGAGCAGCTCGTCATCGTGCTCCACTGCGGCCTCGATGAGATCGTGCCTCAGCTCGGCAATCCTGTCCTTCATCGAGTCCGGAATGGGGCCTTCGACGTACCGGGATCCCAGCTCGTCCTCCCAGACGATCCCCACCTCCCGGACGATGTCCACCACGCCGGTGAAGAGCTCGCCCTCTCCCAGGGGGTACTGAACCGGGAACGCGTTGGCGCCCAGGCGGTCGCGCATCATGTCGACCACGTGGTCGAAATCCGCGCCGATCCGGTCCATCTTGTTCACGAACGCGATGCGCGGGACGCCGTATCGATCGGCCTGCCGCCACACCGTCTCCGATTGGGGCTCAACGCCTCCGACGGCGCAGAAGACCGCCACCGCACCGTCCAGAACTCTCAGGGAACGCTCCACCTCAGCGGTGAAGTCAACGTGGCCCGGCGTGTCGATGATGTTGATCCGGTAGTCGGTGTCGTGCCGGGGCCAGAATGCGGTGGTGGCAGCGGAGGTGATGGTGATCCCCCGCTCCTGCTCCTGCTCCATCCAATCCATGGTGGCGGCCCCTTCGTGGACCTCCCCCATACGGTGCACTCGTCCCGTGTAGTACAGGATCCGCTCCGTGGTGGTGGTCTTCCCGGCATCGATGTGCGCCATAATGCCGATGTTCCGGAGCCGACTCAGTTCCGTCTGTCGTGCCATCTATCTCGATCTAATCCGTCCGAATCGTGGTATCCGTGCCTCTTCCGCACCCATCGCCTCACCGGTCCTGCCCGTGCACAAAGAAAGCGCAGGAGCAGGAAGCAGGAAGCGCGGTCCTCTCGCCACGGCCCCATCGTGGGTGGCCGGCAGCCGACCGCGCCTCGAACGCGGGCCCCGTGTGGGTGCCCGCCTGCCTCGGCGCTCCTGCGCGCCAGAGAGCCTCAGGCGGTCCGGTCTACCAGCGATAGTGAGCGAACGCCTTGTTCGCTTCAGCCATCCGGTGCGTGTCTTCTTTCTTCTTTATCGTGGCTCCCTCGTTTCGGCTCGCGGAGAGGACCTCCGCAGCCAGACGCTCCTCCATGGTCTTCTCGCCGCGCGCCCTCGCGAAACCGATCAGCCATCGGGTAGCCAGGGCTGTGCGGCGGTCGGGCCGAACCTCCACTGGAACCTGATAGGTGGCACCACCCACCCGGCGGCTCTTTACCTCCAACGCCGGCTTGGCGTTGGTGAGAGCCTGCTGGAACACGTTGAGGCCAGGCTGTCCGGTCCGTTCCTCGATGATGTCCAGCGAGCGGTAGAAGATGCGCTCCGCGATGGACTTCTTGCCATCGGTCATCAGGTTGTTGATGAACTTGGTGACCGTCTGGGAATCGAAATGGGAGTCTCCTAGGAGCTCCCTGCGCTCTGCCCTGGAACGACGGCTCATACCTCTTCCTGCTACTTGGGTCGCTTGGCACCGTATTTGGACCGGCCCTGACGACGGTCCATGACTCCCGACGCGTCCAGCGTACCGCGAATGATGTGGTACCGAACGCCTGGCAGGTCCTTCACGCGGCCACCCCGGATGAGCACGATGGAGTGCTCCTGAAGGTTGTGGCCCTCACCGGGGATGTAGGCCGTGACCTCGTAGCCGTTCGTAAGCCGCACCCTGGCCACCTTCCGAAGCGCCGAGTTCGGCTTCTTCGGAGTGGTGGTATAGACGCGCGTGCAGACGCCTCGCTTCTGCGGATTGCCTTGCAGGGCCGGGGACTTGTTCTTCTTGTGAACCTCTGCCCGGCCCTTGCGCACGAGCTGACTGATCGTCGGCATTCGCCCTCGGTGCCCTCGTTAAAAAAACCGCGCTTTCGGGGCGCGATTGGCGCGCCGGAACCACCGGCGCCGGGAGCAGTCCCAATATAGACTGATTAAGCTATCCTGGCCCCTGAGGACTGTCAACGGGCGGATCGGCGCCTCTCGATCGCAATCGCTGTGGCCTGGAATCCATCTCGGTTACCCGTGGATTCGTTTTGCAGGCGCTTACGCGTCATACGCGCCAACGGTGGCCTGCCCTGACTCCATCTGTTCGTCCGCCTCCACCGTGGGCTCCGATGCGACCCCACCCTTGTTCGCGAGGCCCGCAACCCCTATATGTTTCCGTTGAGTGGCACCAATCCGAGTGCCACGATTTCCAACGTCCTCGAGGACAACGACGTGACGTGCCCCTATTCCTCCATGTGTTCACTCACCTCCCGGGCACCCACTCTCGCACGTCCAGCCTGAGAAAGGAGGTTTTCGCCCCATCGAGATAGCAACACCCGTCAGCCGCGCTGATGGCGCAACCACGGAGGAATCGGGCACCAGGCCGGGAGTACGGTGGTGGGCAGCGCCCCGAGAGCACGGTCGACGGACGTCTGAGTTCTCTTGTTTCCTGGAGGCATGATGAGTTTTCGACGTTTGATTCGCGTCGTGCCGGCCGCGGTCTTAGCGGTCGCGCTTTCGGCCGGCACGGCAGCCGCCCAGACCGGGACGGTCACGGGGCAGGTCACCGACGCACAGACCGGCGGCCCGCTGGCGGGTGCCCAGCTGGTGATCGTGGGCACCAACATCGGGACGATCGCCAATGTGAGCGGGCGCTACCTGATCCCCAACGTGCCGGTAGGTCGGCAGCAGGTCCGGGTGATACTGATCGGGTTTGCCCAGCAGACACAGGTGGTGGACGTGCCCGCCGGCGGCACCGCGGTGGCGGACTTCGCCCTCAGCACCTCGGCCATCGAGCTGGAGGGGGTGGTGGTGAGCTCCATCACGGGCCGCGAGCAGCGCCAGCGTGAGATCGGGGCCAACGTCGGCTCCATCGACCTGGCGGAGATCGAGACCACGCCCATCACCAGCGTGTCCGACATCCTCTCCGGGCGGACGGAGGGGCTGATCCTGCAGGACGTGAACGGGACCACGGGAACGGCGCAGCGGATCCGTATCCGGGGCGCCAACAGCGTGTCGCTCTCCAACGAGCCGCTCATCTTCGTGGACGGCATCCTGTTCAACAACGACAACACGCTTTCCGAGGGCGTGGGCGGTCAGGAGGCCGGGCGGCTGAACGACCTGAATCCCAACGACATCGAGAGCATCGAGGTGGTGAAGGGACCGGCGGCCACGGCCCTGTACGGCACGGCCGCCGCCAACGGCGTGCTGCTCATCAGCACGAAGCGGGGCCGGAGCGGGGACGCGGAGTGGAACTTCTACGCCGAGTACGGCGAGATCGACGACATCACCGACTACCCGGCCAGCTATATGGCCTACCAGATCATCGGCAACGGCAGCGCTCCGTTCTACACCGAGACCGGTGGGTTCAACTCCACGGATTACGCCTACTGCTCCAACCGTGCGGCAGCAGCAGGGAGCTGCACCCAGGACGGGGGTGCCGTCTTCAACTCCTTCGATGACCGCCGCACCTCTCCCTACTCCACCGGCAACCGCAAGCGCTACGGCGCCAGCGTGCGTGGCGGGACGGAGCGGGTGACGTACTACCTGTCCGGGGAGTATCAGGACGAGACGGGCGTGGTCTTCTACAACACCCAGGAGAAGATCTCGGCGCGTGCGAACCTGAACGCCGCCATCCGGGACGACCTGGACTTCGCGGTGAGCACGGGCTACACGCGCTCGCTGACGGACTTCAACTCCAACGACAACAGCATCTTCAGCACGCTCATCGGCAACCTGCTGAGCGAGGCCTACTACATCCCGCAGTCGGCGAAGCCCACGTCCGGGCGTCTCTCCAATCCCGGCGAGCACCGGGGCAACTACGGCTTCGGCTACAACATGTGGGACAAGAGCCAGTACTGGGTGAACGACGACGTGGACCGGCTCACCATCGGGGGCAACACGCAGTACCGGCCCCTGGACTGGCTGTCGCTGAACGTCAACGGCGGCCTGGACCTGGTGTCGGGTCACACGTACGAGACGGTGCAGAAGGACATCCTGCCCATCGCCTCGTCGTGGGCCAACGGCTTCCGCTCGTCCGACCGCAAGAGCGACTACACCTACACGCTGAACTCTTCGGCCATCGGCACGTTCCAGCCCTTCCAGGACGTCGTGTCCACGACGACCCTGGGCGCCAGCTACAACCGGGAGCTGCTGGAGCGCACCGAGTGCTACGGCTCCAGCCTGGTGCCGGGCACCTCTTCGTGCGGCACCACCGCGGCACTGCCCAGCGTGGACGAGGACTTCTCCGAGATCATCACCATCGGCGGATACGCCCAGCAGGAGATCGCCTGGCGGGACCGGCTGTTCCTGGCCGCGGCCGTCCGGGGTGATGACAACAGCGCCTTCGGCGCGGACTTCGGGTTCGTCACCTATCCCTCCGCCAGCCTGTCGTGGGTGATCGGCGAGGAGGAGTGGTTCCCGCAGCTCGACTTCCTCAACGCGCTGAGGCTCAGGACCGCCTGGGGGACTTCGGGACTGCGCCCCGGCTTCCGGGACGCGGTCACTCTGTTCGAGGCGACTGCCGTAACCCGTGGCGGTTCGGACGAATCCGGCGTCACCATCGACGAGACCGGGAACGAAGAGCTCAAGCCCGAGCGCTCCACGGAGTTCGAGGCGGGCCTGGACGCGGATCTGTTCGGCGGCCGCGTCGGGATCGAGTTCACCTACTTCAACAAGAAATCCACGGACGCGCTCATCGAGCGGGATCTACCGCCCTCCTACGGCGTGGCGGCTTCCCGCTTCGAGAACCTGGGAAGCATCAAGAACGCCGGCACCGAGCTGGCCGTGAACGTGAACGCCGTCGACATGCGCAGCGTCGGCCTCAACCTGCGCGGCACTCTCACCACGCTCAAGAACGAGGTCCTGGAGCTGGGTGAGGGCATCGCGGACATCACCTTCAACCGCGGACTGCAGCGGCACGCGCCGCCGGACGAGGACACGGGCGAGAAGTATCCGGCCGGTGGCTTCTGGCAGAAGGAGGTCCTCTGGAACGACGCCGACGGCAACGGCAAGCTCACCAACGACGAGGTCACCATCGCCGACGAGGAGTCCTACATCGGCCCCTCCCTACCCACATGGCAGACGTCGTTCAGCGCCGATCTGAGAATCTCGGACTTCATGGTCATCTCCACCCTCATCGAGGGACGGGGCGGCAACTACACGGGCAACGACAGCGAGGCCTTCCGCTGCGGGTTCCGCAGCTCGCGCGGCTGCCCCGCGGTGGGCGACCCCAACGCCAGCCTGTTCGAGCAGGCCCGCTACATCGCCGACC
>JBDHKE010000368.1:0-1665 GCA_039586555.1 Gemmatimonadota bacterium
GAGGCGGTCTTCTCCCCCATGGCCGAGCCCGGGCCCTACGAGTTGCAGTTCCGCAAGGGCGGGATGGGGGAGGCCCTGGGCCACCGCGACCTCTTCTGCGCCAACGTGGATCCGGGCGAGGGCGACATGACCCGGGTGACCGAGGAGTTCGTCGCGGGCATCATCCCGCCGGAGATGCAGGCCAAGTTCAGCCTGAGCCGGGAGACGTACAAGAAGCCCACGGCCACCGCGCCGGGGGGATCGGAGATCTGGCGGGCCCTGTTGATCGCCCTGGTCTTGGTCCTCGCGACCGAGACGATCCTGGCGCAGAGGTTCGGGGACTACTCGAGATAGGTTTCCGTGGTCAGTCGTCCGTGGTCAGCCGTCAGTATACTGACTTCCGACCACGGACCACGGACCACAAGACGAGACGAACAACGCGGAGTACAAGGGCAAGATGGAATCGTTCATCCACTGGCTGCTGGGATTGAAGGGCGAGTCGATCGCGTCGGGCGCCGACTGGACGACGCGGTTCCTCTCCGCCCCGCCCCTGTGGGTGACCCTGCTGCTCGTGGTGCCCGTCATCTCGCTTTTCGTCTTCGTGATCTACCGCAAGGAAAGGCGTTCCGTGCCCGCCTTCCCACGTTGGGTCATGGGCATGCTCCGCTTTCTCGCCCTGCTCCTCGTGATCCTGATGATCTACGACCCCGTGGTCTCGGTGGAGCGCACCCTGTCGCGGCGGTCCTACGTGGCCGTGCTCATCGACGACTCTCTCTCCATGGAGTTGAAGGACCACTACACGAGCGAGGAGGCGAAGACCAAGGTGGCCCGGGCGTGCGGGATCATCGACTCCGACCGGCCGCTGACGCCGGAGGAGAGCGAGCGGTTCGAGGGGACGAGCCGTCTCGACCTGGTGAAGCTGGCCCTGGCGCGGGACGACCGGGCCTTCACCAAGGCCCTGGCCGGGGATCATCGGGTCAAGCTCTACGCCTTCTCCTCCAACGTGAAGCGCGACGTGGAGGTGGACCGCCTGCGTCCGGAGGGGCGGCTGACCAAGATCGGGGAGGCGCTGCAGGAGGTGACGGCCGACCTCAAGGGCCAGCCCGTGGCGGGCTACATCCTCCTGTCCGACGGCTGCGAGAACGCCGGCCCGTCGGCGTTGGAGGCGGCCGAGGCGTTGGGCAAGCGGGATCCCACCCTGCCGGTCCACACCGTGGGCGTGGGATCGCCCGAGGCGCCGCGGGACATCCAGGTCCTCAACCCGGAGGCGGAAGAGACGATCCTGGTGGGGGACGAGTGGCAGGTGACGGTGACGGTCCGCCAGCACGGGTACGACGACCGGGAGCTGGAACTTCGGCTGGTGGAAGACGACGAGGTGCTGGAGCGCAAGCCCATCCGGGCGGGGAGCACCGGCGGGGACCAGCGGGAGAAGCTGACGTACAAGCCGGAGAAGCCGGGCCGCTACACCTACAAGGTCGAGGTGCCCGTGCAGGAGGGGGAGATCATCCCCGACAACAACTTCGTCATCGTCAACCTCAACGTCGTGGACGACAAGATCCGGGTGCTCTACGTGGACCACTACCCCCGGTGGGAGTACCGATACCTGAAGAACGCCCTGATCCGCGACAGCCACATGCTGGTGAACGTGCTCCTCGTGGCGGCGGACCCCACGTTCCCCCAGGAGAA
>JBDHKE010000368.1:1703-2341 GCA_039586555.1 Gemmatimonadota bacterium
CGGAGAAGGACCTCTTCGCCTTCGACGTGGTGATCCTGGGCGACGTGAATCCCGAGGCCGAGTCGAGCCGCTCCGTCTTTCTGGATCCGGACCGGCAGATGCTCTGGCTGCAGAAATTCGTGAACAATCTCGGCGGCGGGCTCATCTTCATCGCCGGCGAGAACAGCATGCCCTACGCCCTCGAGGACACGCCCCTGGAGGACCTCCTGCCCGTGGTCCTCACCGACGGCGACTCCCTGCCCTCGGGCCCCTTCGTCGAGCCCTTCCTCCCCGTGCGAACCGTCAAGGGCAAGACCAACCCCATTCTCACCCTCGACTCGGACACCTCGCGGAACCAGAAGCTGTGGGAGGAGCCGCGGTACGCCCTGCCCGGCTTCTACTGGTACGTGCCCAACCTGCGGGCCAAGCCCGGGGCCCACGTGCTGGCGAGCCACCCCACCCAGCCCCTCGACGCTCCGGTGAAGAAGCGCGACCCCGTCTTCGTCTACCAGCACTTCGGCGCGGGCAAGACCTTCTTCTGCGGCACCGACGAGACGTGGCGCTGGCGGTTCCGCTACGGCGACCGGTGGTTCTACCGGTTCTGGCGGAACGTCATCCGCTTCGTGGGCCAGCAGAGGCTGCTCGGGGAGAAGAAACGC
>JBDHKE010000369.1:0-739 GCA_039586555.1 Gemmatimonadota bacterium
TGATGGCCGCCGAGTCCGGCGGGCTCTCGAACCTGGACCACGCGCTGAACGCCACGCTGATGCTGAGCTATCTGGCCCTGGACCTGGGCGACAACGTCGGCCTGATGGCCTTCGACGAGAAGGTGCGCACCCTGATGCCGGTGTCCAGCGGGCTGCGCTCCAAGACCGCCGTGCTCCACGCGCTGTACAACCTGCACGAGAGCCCCGCGGAGGCCGACTACGAGCTGGCCTTCCTCACGCTTAACCGCCGCGTGCGCCAGCGTGCGCTGGTGGTGCTGCTGACCAACGTGATGGACAAGGCCAGCTTCGAGCTGCTCCGGCCGCACCTGCGCATCCTCACTCGGCGACACCTGCCCCTGGTGCTGCTGATGCGCGACGCGGATCTGTTCGAGCTGGCCGACGCCTACCCCACCACGGTCCAGGGCTTCTTCGAGCGGGGCGCCGCGGCAGAGCTCGCCACCTGGAGGGAGCGGATGGCCGCGGATATCCAGCGCATGGGCGCCCTGGTGCTGGACCTGGAGCCAGGCCAGACCACTCCGGAGCTGATCAACTCCTATCTTCAGATCAAGGCCGACCAGCTGCTATGATCTGCGGTATCCCCATCAATGTGTAGTGTTAAGAACACCTTTTGCTTTAAAATATCAGGGTGAGATCAGCTGCAACAGTCCCTCTCGTGGCTCTGCTCCTCGCCTGCAGCGACTCCACGACGGTCCTGCTCCACATCGCGCCGGGCGAGGGG
>JBDHKE010000369.1:751-2393 GCA_039586555.1 Gemmatimonadota bacterium
GCCAGACTACCTCACGCTCAATGTGTACGCGGACGAGGGGAGGGTCCTCGACGGGCACCGGCTGCCAGAGGAGGGGGTCCCTCACCTCCCCGACGATGTGGTGCTCTATCCGAGTCAGAGCACCGGTGTGCTGAGGCTGGTGGTCCGGGTGCACAACGAGGGGGACGCCGTCGTAGGAGAGGGGTACACCAAGGTGGAGCTCGAGGAGGGAGAGCAGGTGGAGGCGTGGCTGACCGTGGAGCCCGGTCGGCTGATGGACATCGACGGCGACGGTGTCCCCGATTTTATCGATAACTGCCCCTCGGTACCCAATCCGCTGCAGGGGCCGTGCGAGGGGCCGGACGCGGGGCTCGCCGACGGCGCTCCCCCCGATGCCCCCCACCCCCCTCCAGACGGCGGACCGGGCTGGGATGGACCGTCGGGTGATGGCCCGACAGGCGACGGCCCCATGCCCGACATCGGCCCCACGCCGGACACTATCCCCTCGCCGGACACCGCCCCTCCGCTCCCCACGTACGTGGTCACCAAGGACGGGTGGGGCTGGCGCCATCCCCTGCCCCAGGGAGACAACCTGAGGGCGGTGTGGGGGAGCTCGGCCTCGGACGTCTGGGCCGTGGGAGACAACGGCACGATCATCCACTACAACGGTCAGCACTGGCTCGCCTCGGAGTCAGGCACCTCGACCCACCTCAACGGGATCTGGGGCGCCTCCGCCGCTCAGATCTGGGCTGTGGGGGAGAGCGGCACGATCCTCCATGACACCGGATCTGGCTGGTTTGCAGAGACCAGCGGCACCAACGAGCGGCTGCGAGGGGTGTGGGGGAGCTCGGCCTCGAACGTGTGGGCCGTGGGAGACAACGGCACGATCCTCCACTACGACGGGACCAGCTGGTCCCTGGGCCCCAACCTCACCAGCCGGGATCTGTACGCCGTGTGGGGCAGCTCGGCGTCGGATGTCTGGGCAGGTGGAACGAACGGCCGGATTCTGTACTACGACGGGACTCAGTGGTCGGTGGCGAGCAGTGGGTTGTTCTTCTCGGACGATCACTACGGCGTCTGGGCCGCCTCGCCCACCGACGCGTGGGTCGTGGGCGAAAACGACCGGATCCGTCACTGGGACGGGAACACATGGACCTCGGTCTCGTCGTCCGGCGATGACCTGCACGCCGCGTGGGGCAGCTCCACGAGCGACATCTGGGCCGTGGGACAGAACGGGACGATCCGTCAGAGCGGCAACGGCACCCAGTGGCAGCAGGTCAGCTCGGGGACCACCAAGGACCTGCACGGCGTCTGGGGCAGCTCCGCGTCGGACGTCTGGGCGGTGGGGGAGGGGGGAGAGATCCTGCACTACGACGGCACCGGCTGGTCCAGCGCTCTGATCGCGGTCACCACCGACGTGCTCTACGCGGCGTGGGCCCATGGAGGAACCCTCTGGGTCGTGGGCCGGAACGGGGCCATCATCAGCTACGACGGGACCACCTGGACCAGCGCCTCCTCCGGGACGGGCAACGACCTGTACGGCATCTCGGGGACCAGCGCCCAGGACATCTGGGTCGTGGGAGAGAGCGGCAGGACGCTGCACTACAACGGGTCGAGCTGGTCCAGCGTCCCCTCGGACACCAACCGCAACCTCTACGACGTC
>JBDHKE010000043.1:0-25498 GCA_039586555.1 Gemmatimonadota bacterium
TGGGTACCGGAACGGATCCCGAGGAAGGGGCGGCTCTGGCTCGGGCCATCATCGAGGAGCTCCATGACAGGGGAGCGCTCACGCTCGCCACGTCGCACCTGGGATCCCTGAAACGTCTGGCGGAACCGGGGTCCGGAATGGTCAACGCCTCGCTTCAGTTCGACCCGGATCGGATCGAGCCCACCTTTGTCCTCGTGAAGGGACGCCCCGGAAGGAGCTACGGGTTATCCATCGCACGGCGGATGGGGCTCGCCGGGGGAGTCGTGGACCGAGCGGAAGGATTCGTCTGTTCGGACGAGGCTCGGGTGGAGAAGCTGCTGGAGAGTCTCGAGAGGCGGGACCGTGAGTCCTCCGAGCGGCTATTGGCTCTGACCCGGGACCAGGAGGCGGTCGCCAAACTCCGCGGAGAGCTGGAAGAACACGAGAGGAGCCTGAGGGAACGCGAGCGAAGCTCGGAGCAGAGGGCCCGGGAAGAAGCCCGGAGGTTTCTCCTGAAGGCCCGGAGCGAGGTGGAGGCGGCAATCAGGGATGTTCGGAACGCCCGGGAGGAGAGTGAGATCGATGGGGCCAGTCGCAGTGCGCGCCGTCGCATCGAGGCCGCGGTACGCCGCCACGATCCGGCTGACCAGGGCGGCCCTGATCTCGCAGCGCCCGTCGACCTCAGTCCGGGGGACCTGGTTCGCCTGTCGTCCGGCGGGGCCAGGGGGATGGTGGTGGAAGTCCGTGAGGGAAGAGCTACGATCGAATCGGAGGGTCTGCGCATCCAGGTGCCGGTGAGCGATCTGCGAGCTGCCTCCGGATCCGAGACGCGGGACGCGAGCAGGCCGCCCGCCGGAAGCTGGGTCGGCCCTTCCGTCGACGCCTCCACGGAAGTGGATCTCAGGGGACTGAGGGTCGAAGAGGTGGAGCCCGCCCTCGGCCGGGCCCTGGATGGGGCCGTCCTGTCGGACCTACCGGAGCTGCGGGTCATCCACGGGAAGGGTACCGGAGCGCTGCGCGAAAGGGTAGCGGATCTCCTCAAGACGGACCCTCGGGTGAAGGACTCTCGAATCGGACAGATCGGGGAGGGTGGGAGTGGCGTGACCATCGTGAGGTTCAAGTGATACCGGACGACGTGGTCGAGGAAGTCCGGGCACGAGCGGACATCGTGGACGTGATCGGAGAGTTCCTGCCCCTCAAAAGGGCAGGGAAGGACTTCAAAGCCACGTGTCCGTTTCACGAGGAGCGCACTCCCAGCTTCTACGTGGTTCCCTCCAAGGGGTTCTACAAGTGCTTCGGCTGCGGCGAGTCGGGGGACGTGTTCACTTTCGTGATGCGACGCCTGGGCCTGGACTTCTTAGAGGCGGTCAGGTACGTGGGTTCAAAGGCGGGCGTCGAGGTTCGAGAGGTGGCGGCGTCCCGCGGTGACGAGGATCCCCACCGGGAGTATTTCGAGGCGAACGCATTCGCGAAGGATTTCTATGTCTCGTGCCTCTGGGACCCCCACGTGGGTGGCGGCGCCCGCCGCTACCTGGAATCCCGCGGCATCGGGCGTGAGACGGCGGAGCGGTACGGCCTGGGGTTCGCCCCCGAGGGATGGCGGCAGCTCCGGGAAGCCGCCGCACGGCACGACATCCCGGAGGAGCTCCTTCTGGAGGTGGGGCTGCTGACCACGAGCGAGCGAGCGGCGGAGCCCTACGATCGGTTTCGCGGTCGGATCGTCTTTCCCATCGAAGGGCTCTCCAGCCGGGTACTGGCGTTCGGAGGAAGGGTCATCGGACCGGAGGCCGAAGGAGCTCCAAAGTACCTCAACTCACCCGAGAGCCCGATCTATCACAAGGGTGAGGTGCTTTATGGTCTGTCGTGGGCGCGGCACGAGATCCGGCGGGAGGGCACCGTTCTGGTGGTGGAGGGATATATGGATGTCGTGTCCCTGGCTGCCGCCGGCCTGGGCAACGTCGTGGCTCCCCTGGGTACCGCGATGACCGAAGCTCAAGCAGCACTGCTGTCCAGGTATTGCAGCCGGGTGCTTCTACTATTTGACAGCGATCCAGCAGGCCTGAGGGCCACATTCCGGGCAGGTGACATCCTGTTGGCGGCCGGTCTCCATCCTTCCGTAGTGACCTTCCCACGTGGAGAGGACCCGGACAGCGTGGTGCACCAGCGTGGAACCGAGGCCCTGCGAGAATACCTGGGCCAGGCGCTCGACGTCCTGGATCGCAAGATGCAGATTCTCGACGAGAAGAAGTACTTCGACTCGATCGAGCGAACTCGCCGCGCCATAGATCGCCTCTTGCCCACATTGCGGGCCGCTCTAGATCCTGCCCTTCGGGACATCTACATCGCGAAGGTGGCGGGCAAGACCGGGGTGAGACGAGAAACGCTGGAGAGTGAGATCGGGCGGGCCGGCAAGGTCGGGGCGCCTGAGCGGCGCAGGGGACCACGGTTCAGAGTATCGGATGCAGGTCCTGTCCTCCTCGGCGCGGAACGGAACATCGTCCTGCTCATGCTCAAGGACCGCGGCTGGATCCATCAGGCTGCTGACCGACTCCGACCTCAGGATTTTGCCGACCCGGTGTACGGGAACATCTTCCAGGCGCTGGTGACGGTTCCGGACCTGTCACAGGCACCCGAGGAGATGGATCCCGTGACGAGCGCTCGGCTGGAAGAGCTGCTGGCGGATGGGCAAGAGATTGCCCAAGCTGGCAAGGTGTTCGAGGAGTCGGTGGGCCGAATCCTGGGCAGTGTGCTGGATCGACAGCTTCAGGAGGTGGACGCCGAGATCCGGAAAGCCAGCGACGAGGATAGGCTTCGAGAGCTGCTGGCGGAGAAGGAGCAGCTGGCCAGGGAGCGGAGGGCGATCGACCGAGACTGGTCGTCTCTGGTCCGCAGCAGCCTGAGGACTCAACCGAGCGAAACAGAAGAGTGACAATGATGGCTGACAATCCCATCGAATCTCTGAGAGATCTCCAGCGAATCGACCTGGAGATCGACGGGGTCCGATCCCGAATCGCGGAGTTCGAGCCGCTGCTGGAGAAGCTGGAGGAGCCGGCCCTGAAGCTCGAGAAGGAGACGGAAGCCGCGCGGTCCCGCCTTCAGGAGATGAAGCTGGATGAACGCCGGCTGGAGTTGTCCGCCGACGAACGAAGAGCTCGGATGAAGAAGCTTCAGGAGCGCCTCAACACCGTTCGCAATCTTCGAGAGGAAGCGGCCGTTCACGCAGAGTTGGATCTGGTGCGTCGGGCGCTGGAGGCGGATGAGCAGGAGGCCCTAACGCTCCTGGACCAGATTCGCCAGGCCGAGGCCGTGCTCGAAGAGGCGGAGAGGAACCTGGACGAGGCTCGGCAGGAGATCGAGCCGAAGCGCCTGGAGCTCGTCAAGGAGCGCAAGAGCATCAATACCCGACTCTCCAAGCTCAAGAGCCAGAGAGAGGAATCGGCGTCGAGGATACCGGAGCCACGAAGGCGTATCTACGAGAGCCTCAAGGCGAGGGGCCGCTCCATCATTCTCGCGGAGCTCACACCGGACGGCGCATGCGGACATTGCTACAGCATGATTCCTCTACAGCTCCAGACCGAGATCCGCGCCAGCACCGCGATGATCCGGTGCGAGACGTGCGGGGTGATCATGATCCCGCGGGATCCGGGGGCGTCTGAGTGACGATCCCGGAGGCGACGAGGCAACCCGCCCTTCCCGAGCCGCCTTCGCCCCGTTGGAGCCTCGCACCGAAACCAGACCCTGCCAAAGTCTCGTCGCTCCAGCAGGAGCTGAACCTCCCGGAGACCCTGAGCGCGCTGCTGGTCGTTCGCGGAGCGAGGACCCCGGATGCTGCACGGGGATTCCTGCGACCACTCCTTTCACAACTCCACCCACCCGGGGCTCTCGTCGACGCCAACCGCGCAGCGGACCGCATCGAAGTGGCGATTCATGCCCAGGAGACCATTCTCGTTCACGGGGATTACGACGTGGACGGGATTGCCGCCACGGCCGCGCTCACCCGCTGGCTTCGCCGCCTCGGCGCCCGCCGCGTCGTGCCCTTCGTCCCCCAACGGATACGGGACGGATACGATTTCGGGCCGGCCGGCTTGGAAGCCGCAGTCCGTGCCGCTGCGACGCTGGTGATCACTGTGGATTCCGGGATCCAGGCGCTCGAGCCCGTGGAGCGAGCTCAGCGGCTTGGAATCGACGTCATCGTCACGGATCATCACACTCCAGGAGAAGCTCTCCCGGCTGCCTTCGCAGTGGTCAATCCTCTGCGCGAGGACTCGCCCTATCCTCATCCGAACCTTTGCGGGACCGGGGTGGCGTTCAAGCTCTGCCAGCTTCTGGGGGCGCGCTTCGGTATCCCGGAGGAGGAGGTACTCCCTCTTCTGGATCTGGTCGCGCTGGCGACCGTGGCGGATCTCGTTCCCCTGGAGGACGAGAACCGCGTCCTGGTTCGTTACGGGCTCAGAGCGCTGAGGAGAACCTCGAACCGCGGTCTTCAGGCCCTGCTGGAGTCGACAGGCCTGTTGGGCAAGGAGGTCGAGGCGGGTCAGGTGGGTTTCGTCCTCGCACCTCGCATCAACGCGGCCGGGCGAGTCGGTGACTCGGAGCGGGCTCTCCGGCTGCTGGTTACGGACGATTCTGCCGAAGCGCTTGCGATCGCTTGGGAGCTGGAGAACGTGAACCGGTTGAGGCAGGAGGAGGACCGCCGCACGTTGGAAGAAGCTCTTCAGATGCTCGCGGCCGACTACCGACCCGAGAGGGACTTCGGCATCGTGCTCGCTGCGGAAGGCTGGCACCCCGGGGTGATCGGTATAGTGGCCTCACGGGTGGTGGATCGGGTGCACAGGCCTACGGTCCTGGTATCCCTGGACGGGGCGGTTGGAAGGGGGAGCGCCCGCTCCATTCCCGGCTTCCACCTCCTCGAAGCCGTCAAGGCTTGTCGGGACCGCCTCGTTCGGTTCGGCGGGCACACCTACGCCGCCGGGATGGACCTGGAGCGGGGGGAGCTGGAAGCGTTTCGCTCCGCCTTCAACGAGGAGGCCCGACGGCGACTGCGTGGGGTTCAGCCGGAGCCGATGCTGACCGCCGACCTGGAGGTGTCACTGGCCGACCTGACTCCGGAGGTCGCCCGCTACCTTCGATACCTGGGGCCCTTCGGTATTGGAAACCGGCGGCCTCTCTTTCTCGCGAGAGGAGTGGGCCTCACGGGCCCGCCCCGGGTGGTGGGCCGGGGGCATCTGAAGGTGGCAATGAGACAGGACGGCGTCTGGATCGACGCCATCGGCTTCGGGCTCGCCGAGCGCCTGCCACCGGAGCGCCTCGACTTCCAGCATGCCGATGTGCTTTTCCATCTGGGAGAGAACACCTATCGGGGCGTGACCACGGTTCAGGCCCGCCTGGCGGATCTTCGACCGGCCGACTCGGACACCTCCGCCGCTGTGAGGTGCTCTTGAGAATCATTGCAGGCCGGTGGGGCGGTCGACGACTTCGGTCCCTGCGAGGGAAGGGAATCAGGCCGACGGCGGACCGCGTGAGAGAGGCCTGGATGTCCGCCCTCGGGGATCGCCTCGAGGGCGCAAAGGTCCTGGATCTCTACGCCGGGTCGGGCGCTCTGGGCCTCGAAGCCCTCAGCAGAGGAGCCAGGGAGGTGGTCTTCGTCGAGAAGTCACCCTCCGCGCTCCGGATCCTTCGGGCGAACGTGGAGATCCTGGAAGCCGGCGACAAGACGAGGATCGTGGCGGGGGACGCTCAGCGGTTCGTGCGGGGTCTGGGTCCGGAGGAGTATGACATCGCTCTCGCGGACCCCCCCTATGGCCTGGGAATCGCGGAATCGCTATTCCGGATGTACCGTGCGGTGCCATTTGCACGAGAGCTGTGGGTGGAACATCGTTCCTCCGAGCGGCTGCCCCAGCTTCCCGGCCACCGCTGTCGGCGTTATGGAGATACCTCACTGACTTCCACATCGGTGATCGATGACTGAATCCCCTTCCGAAATCGTGGCGATCTACCCCGGCTCCTTCGATCCGGCCACCCTGGGGCACGAAGACATCGCGCGCCGAACCCTGCAACTGGCCGACCGCCTCATCGTGGCGGTGGCGCATACTCCCACCCAGCTGAAGCGGCATCTCTTCGACGTGGAGGAGCGCCTGGAGATGCTGGCTGAGGTCTTTGCCGACGAGCCCCGGGTCGAATGCGCCGCCTTCCAGGGGCTGCTGGTGGACTATGCCCGGGCCAAGGGAGCCCGATTCGTCATTCGCGGGCTGCGCGCCGTGTCCGACTTCGAGTACGAGTTCCAGATGGCTCAGATGAATCGGGAGCTCTGGGATGAGGTGGAGACGTTGTTCCTGACGCCGGACTTCCGCTACTCGTTTCTCTCCGCCTCCCTTGTGAGGGAAGTGGCAGCGCTGGGAGGGGACGTGTCCAGCTTCGTCTCGCCCTCCGTGCTCCGGCGCCTGAGGAACAAGCTGGGTGGGTAGGCGCTGGGCCTGCACGACTTCCGAGGCTGGGGCAACGGTCCGGGATTTGCTGCACGATGCCGCCGTAGGCGGGTTGCTCGCTTCCGCGCCAAACGTTTATCATTCTCGTTGCAAATACGGGATGCGGATGTCGCGCCCGTGCTCCGAGAATGCGCCTGCGGAGGCATGATGACTTTTACAATGTTGAAAGCGGGCGACGTCACCGTCGTCGACGTGGACGGACAGCTGATCGTCGGCAACAGGCAGGAGCTGAAGCAGCGTATCCTTCAGGAGCTGGAGAAGGGTGAGCGCAAGTTCGTGATCGACTTCTCTCGCACGGGCTACATCGACTCGTCAGGCCTGGGGGTTCTGGTGAGCCTCTCCAAGAAGATCCGGGAGCGGGGGGGAGAGCTCCGGCTGGCCGCGCTGAACGAGGATCTGCGCACCCTCTTCGAACTGACCAAGCTGGACACGCTATTCCAGATTGCCGACAACCGGGAAGAGGCGCTTCAGGGCCTCTAGCCCCGGCTGAACCCGCAGGACCCAGGGGCGAAATTTGCGAATGGAATCTCGTCTCGTCTTGGAGCTGCCCAACGACCTCCGATCGATCGGGGAGGTCGTGGAGCGGGTGGTAGGCGAGTTTCGCGGATGTGGGCGGGATCCACGGAGGTTGCGCCTCAATCTCAGAGTCGGTCTTACCGAGGCGCTCTCCAACGCCATGCTGTACGGAAACCGCAGGAGCCCGAGCAAGCGCGTCCGTCTCGAGGTGCACCGTAGCGACTGTCGCATCACCCTCAAGGTCACCGACGAAGGAGGGGGGTTCGCTCCCGCGCTGATCCCCGATCCCACGACTCCCGAGAATGTGGTTCGCCCTGACGGTAGAGGACTCTTTCTCATGAGGGAGCTCCTGGACGAAGTGCATTACAACGAGCAGGGGAACTCTGTCACCTTGGTTCTCTACATCGACTCGGGCGGTCGGCTCGGCGGACTGGCACGGCTATGAGCCCGGACCGCGCCGCCCGGGAGCTGCTCCCGGAGCCGGTCCGTCGGATCCTGGACGAGTTCCGAAAAGGGTTCGGGCTGGACATCCGCCTGTGGCGACCGGTGGGGAAGAGCCATCGGGTGTACCTGTATCCCGGCGAGGAAGCCTCTTCGCCCGGACCGCGCTTGCCCCCACCCGCCATTGTGAGGCACGTCGCTCCGAGAAACGGTCCTGCGCTGGTCCTGGAGGTGACACCCGTTGACGGGGAGCACGTGGCTCCGGCAGCGGCCGACGTGCTCCAATCCTCCCTGGAACAACTCTTCGATTTCGAGCACGAGATCAGCTTCTTCACGTTCGAGCTTTCCGAGCGCTACGAGGAGATCAACCTCCTCTACTCCATCAGCGAGACGCTGGGATCGATTCTCCACCTCGACGAGGCGTCCCAGATGATTCTCGCCGAGGTCGCGGACGTCATGGGGGCGAACGCGGCTGCCATGTGGGTGTTCGATCCCGAGCTTCAGCTCCTGCAACGGGTGGCATCAGTAGGGCAGTGTGAGGGAGCGGAGGATTCGCGGCCTCCGCCCACCACCGCCCAGGTCTTCCAGGAGGGTCGGCCCTTCCTTGCCAGGGGCCAGGCGATCGAGGACGGGGCGCCTGCCGAGATCCCGGATGTTCCCGCTACTACGCTGTCTGTGCCCATCCGGTACACTCCACCTTCCGGGGAGCCCAGGACCGTGGGGGTGATCGACCTGTTCGGCCGTCGACGTGACGAGCCCTTCAACACCAG
The DNA here is from genome assembly GCA_039586555.1 of Gemmatimonadota bacterium. GTDB lineage: Bacteria > Gemmatimonadota > Gemmatimonadetes > Longimicrobiales > Gaopeijiaceae > JBDHKE01. The sequence goes on from JBDHKE010000043.1 coordinate 8,192, forward strand.
CGACCAGAAGCTGCTGTCGGCCATCGCCAGCCAGGTGGGAGCTGCCGTGGAGAACAGCCGTCTCGTCAGGGAGATCATCGCGAAGGAGGGCATGACCCGGGAGATGGAGCTCGCTCACAACCTCCAGATGAAGCTCCTCTCTTCCGTGGAGAGCTTCGACCAGGCCCGCGTGGCAGCTCGGGTGAAGCCTGCCGAGTCGGTGGGCGGTGATTTCTACCACCTCATCAGACTCTCCGGCGATCGCCTGGGGGTCATGATCGGGGACGTCTCGAGTCACGGCTTTCCGGCGGCCCTGATCATGGCCCTGTCCATGAGCGCCGCCACCATCTACGCCTCCGAGGTGGGCACACCGGCCCTGGTCCTTCGCCACCTGGATGACGCCCTCCGGGACGAGCTGGAGACCACGGAAATGTACCTGACCTTGTTCTACGGTGTGCTGGATCCGGAAAAGGGAGAGCTGATCTACTCCAACGCCGGGCATCCTCATGCCTTCCTTGTCCACGGGGACGGGAGCGCCGAGCGCCTGTATGCCACCGATCCCCCGGTGGGCATCGCAGGCTCGGGGGCGTTCGGGCAGGAGCGGGTTCCTTTCGACAGGACCGGGGACCTCCTCCTGCTCTTCACGGACGGCCTGTCCGACACGCTGGCCCGGACGGACCGACGAAGCGGCGAGCGACTCGTCGTCGAGGAGGTGGCCCGGCGACGCTCGGCCACCCCTGGGGAGATCGTGGACGCGCTCTTCGCCCTGGCCGACGACTCCACCCCCTCCATCCCTTCCGACGACCGCACGGCCATCGTCCTGGGAGCATAGGATCCTTGTCCTCTCGCCCCGTCCGGTCCGCGAGGCGCTTCACGGCCAAACGTTCCCTGGGACAGAACTTCCTCGTCGATCCCAACCTGCAGCGGAAGATCGTGGAAGCGCTCCATCCGGAGCTGGATGACGAGATCATGGAGATCGGCCCGGGCCAGGGGGCCCTGACCCGACATCTGGTGGGTACTCCCGGCCGGTTGCTGCTGGTGGAGCTCGACGACCGGCTCGCGGCCGAGCTCGAGGAAGCGTACGGGCATCGACGGGACGTCGTGGTGCTTCACGCGGACTTCCTCGAGATTGATCTCGAGCGTGTCTCGAAGGACGTGGGCTCGCTCAAGGTGGTGGGGAACATCCCCTACAACCTCACCGCCCCGATCCTGTTCCGATTGCTCGAGCAGCCCCGTCCCCAGGAGATCCTCCTGATGGTTCAGCGGGAGGTGGCGGACCGGCTGCTGGCCCCTCCGGGCACCCGCGAGTATGGTGCCCTCGCCATCGGGGTCCGCAACGTGGCCGAGGTGGAGTTGGTGCTCAAGGTGCCACGAAGGGCGTTTCGCCCCGTGCCCAGGGTGGACTCTTCGGTCGTGCGAATTCGGCCGATGGTGCCGCCTCCGATGACCCCCGAGGAGGAACAGGCGCTGCGCAGGCTCACCCGGGCGGCGTTCGAGTGGAGGAGAAAGCAGTTCCAGAAGACCTTGCGTGAGCACGTCGGATTCGAACTGGCCAGGGAGTCGGTCGTCGCGCTGGAGAAGGAGACGGGCTTCGATCTGCGGAGACGTCCGGAGGAGTTCTCGCCCCGGGACTTCCTCCGCCTCTCCAGGATACTGGCGAAGCGGGAAGGGACGGCTGGGGCGTCGCACGCGGCTCCGAAGCCAGTCAGAGATGACCCAGACTCCTCCGACCGCGCCCCCCAGGAAGAAGGGAGCACCCGGAGGTTGGCGGATGCCGTGGACTTCGGGGCGGACGACGGTGACGAAGCCGTCCGCCGCCGGGAGGCGGGCGCCGGTCGAGAAGGAGAATGACGCCGAAGCGCCTCACATCGGGTTCGGCTCGGTGGCTCGGCCACCTGGGACTCCACCGTCCCGAGCTCCGCGCCTGGGCGATGTACGACTGGGCCAACTCGGCGTTCGCCACCACCATCATGGCGGCGGTCTTTCCCGTGTTCTACGCTCAGGTGGCGGCCGCCCGCCTTCCCGACCACATCGCCACATCTCACTGGGCCTTTACCACCAGCATCGCGCTTCTCATCATTGCGCTCATCTCTCCGGTTCTGGGCGCCGTCGCGGATTTCCTGGGGGCCAAGAAGCGGTTCGTGGCTGTGTTCATGGCCATGGGCACGCTCTTCACGGCCACGCTCTACTTCGTGGGCCAGGGGGACTGGCTCTTCGCATCCGCCGTCTTCATCGTCGCGAACGTGGGGTTCGCCGGGGCGAACGTCTTCTACGAGTCGTTGCTTCCCAACATCGCGAGCGAGGAGGAGATCGACCGGGTCTCCACCGCTGGATACGCCATCGGGTACGTCGGCGGAGGGTTGCTCCTGGCTCTCAACGTCCTCTGGATCACCTTCCCCCAGTCCTTTGGCATGGCGGACGCCGAGCAGGCCTCGCGGGTCTCGTTCATCAGCGTAGCCGTGTGGTGGTCCGTCTTCTCCGTTCCTCTATTCCGGGGAGTGCGGGAGCCGGCCAGACGCCTGGAGACCGGAGAGAGCGTGGAGCTGAATCCGGTTCGGGTAGGCTTTTCCCGGGTCTGGGAAACCCTCCGGGAGCTACGCCGCCACCGGCAGGTCTTCCTGTTTCTCCTGGCGTTCTGGTTCTACAACGACGGGATCGGGACGATCATCAAGATGGCCGTGATCTTCGGGGAGGAGGTCGGGATCCCGAACAGTGTCCTCATCGGCTCCATCCTGATCGTCCAGTTCGTGGGAATCCCGTTCACCTTCGCCTTCGGAAAGCTGGCTGACCGCATCGGGACCAAGAACGGAATCTACATCACCCTGCTCGTTTATGCCGCGATCTGCATCTATGGGTATTTCCTCCGAGAATCCTGGCAGTTCCTCGTTCTCGGGGTGGCAGTGGCCACGGTGCAGGGGGGAGCCCAGGCGCTGAGCCGATCCCTCTACGCCAGCATCGTTCCGCGAGGCAAGTCATCGGAGTTCTTCGGGTTCTTCAGCGTAAGCGCCAAGTTCGCCGGAATCTTCGGGCCGCTGATCTTCGGGCTCGTGGGTCGCTTCGCGGGGAGCAGCCGGCTGAGCATTCTATCCCTCATCGGCTTCTTCATCATCGGAATTCTTCTGCTCCGTCTCGTGGACGTGAACGAGGGCCGGCGCCTGGCCTCTGAGGAAGACGCCGAGCTGGTCCCCGCCACAGCCTGACCCGGGGCTCTCACGCCCCCTGGGCGCTGCCCTCCTGCCTTCCCGGCCGAAGGCGGGCGGCTCGGGCCCCATTCCGCTCCTTCGACCATCCAATTCGCGTTGACGTCATCGTCGTCGTCGGCCTATCTTGTGAAGGATTTCACAAGCGGTGACGGGATGGGTCTCACCCTGAAAGGCTGACCTGGGCTGTGCAGAGAATCTCCGACTCGACCGTTCGTCGGCTCTCCCTCTATCTCAGACTCCTCGAGGAATTCCAGAAGAAAGGCGTCCTCACGGTGTCCAGTGAGGAGCTCGCGGGGAGAAGCGGCACGACCGCCGCACAGGTGAGAAAGGACCTATCGTTCTTCGGGTCCTTCGGAAAGAGAGGCCTCGGCTACGAGGTCTCGAAGCTGGTGGGCAAGCTCCGCGAGATCCTCGGGCTGTCCCGGACCTGGCCCGTGGTTCTGGTGGGGGCGGGCCGCATCGGATCGGCACTGTTCGAGTACACGGACTTCCGCAAGCGGGGGTTCGAGATCGTTGCCGTGGTCGATGCGGACGCGCGCAAGGTGGGTAAGCGGTGGAAGGGGCTCTCGGTTCGGCCGGTCGAGGAGCTGGAGGACGTGGTGAGGAGGGAGAAGGTGGAGATCGCGATTCTCACGGTGCCCGTGGACGCCGTGCAGGACGTAGCCGAGCGGGCGATTCGAGCTGGGGTGCGAGGGATCCTGAACTTCGCTCCGACGCGGGTGAAGGTGCCGAAAGGCGTCGCGCTGCACGATGTCAACATGGCCATCGAGCTAGAGGCACTTTCCTTCGAGCTGTCCCAGTCATGAGAGAGGTCACGAGACCGTGTTTGTTCGGCGGGACATCCTCTGCTCGTCCCGGCTCCGTTCCGGCTCGAGCGCGTGAGATCGAACCGGCGGGGGGAGGGGTGAAGCAGCGCTCGTCTTCCCTGATCCAGGACGCCGCACTGCTCCTCAGGGAAGGCCCGAGACACACCTTCGATCTGGCCCGGGAAGTGCTCGGGCTGAGCGGTCCTCCGGTAGCGACTTCGGCTGCCGTCCACGCGCTGCTGGGCAGGGACCGAAGGTTCCGAGTGGATGAGGGAGGTCTCTGGAGCGTCGACGAGAGCTCAGCAGAGATCGGGCCTTCACTCCAGTCGATGCAGTACGCGGTGGTGGACGTGGAGACCACGGGCGCCCCGTACAACATCTCACAGCGCATCATCGAGATTGCCGTTGTGGAGGTGGCCGGAGGGACCATCGTCCGGGACTTCCGGACGCTGGTGAATCCTGGGTGCTCGATCTCTCCGTCCATCTTCCGACTGACGGGGATCACGGATGCCATGGTGGCGAGTGCCCCCTTCTTCGACCAGATCGCCGACGAGATCGCCTCCTCCATCGACGGGCGTGTCTTCGTCGCCCACAACGTTCGGTTCGACTGGAGCGTGCTCACCCACCAGCTGGCGAGCGCGATCGGGGAGGTCCCGGACGTGCACCTCCTCTGCACGCTGAAGATGGCTCGTCGCCTCCTTCCCGATGTGAAGCCGCGGCATCTGGAGGCCCTTGCCTCTCATTTTGGCGTGCCCATCGTCCAGCGGCATCGGGCGTGGGGAGACGCGGTCGCCACTGCTCAGGTGCTTATCCATCTGCTGGACGAGGCTGGATCTCTAGGGATTCATGACCTGCATGCCCTACAGCGCTTCCTCGACGGGGTGGAGCGCGACCCCCACGCACTCCCGGTCCGCTCATGACTGCTCCGCGAGTGGATGAGCTTCCCCTGGTCCGATCCCGGACCGTGGGACGGATCCGGATTCACGCCATCGAGGCCGGGCTGCAGCGACTCGACGGTGGGGCCATGTTCGGGGTGGTCCCTCGACCGTTGTGGGAAAAGCGAATCCCGCCCGACGAGCAGCATCGGATCCCTCTGGCCCTGCGCTGTTTGCTGGTGGAAGCCCCCTCTGCCCTCGTGCTGGTGGACACGGGGATCGGCAACAAGGAGTCCGAGAAGTTCAGAGCGATCTACGGGGTCGAGAACCGGGGGTCACCCACCCGGCTCGAGGATGGCATCCGAGCGGCAGGCTTCGACCCGGTTGAGGTGGCGATGGTCGTGAACACGCACCTCCATTTCGACCACTGCGGAGGGAACACTCGGGTGGATGGGGACGGTGAACCTCGACCGTCCTTCCCCACCGCGCGCCACATCGTGCAGAAAGGGGAGCTCGAGTTCGCGCGCCGGGCGAACGAACGCCTCCGCGCCAGCTACCTGCAGAAGAACTTCGATCCCATCACCCATTCGCAGCTGTGGGATCTCGTGGAGGGAGAGTTTTCCCTCACCGAGGGGGTTCGTGTCGTGCCGACTCCGGGACACACTCCCTTTCACCAGTCGGTCTTCGTGGAGAGCGAAGGCGAGACCGCGGTCTTTCTCGCCGACCTGTGTCCCACGAGCGCTCATCTGCCCCTTCCCTGGATCATGGCATACGACGTCGAGCCGCTGGTGACCCTGGAGTCGAAGAGGAGACTCTGGCGTCGTGCCATGGACGATTCCTGGCTTCTGGTCTTCGAGCATGATCCCCGGGTTCCCTGGGGCCGGCTGGATCCGGAGGCATCCCGGCCGACGCTCGTGAAGGGGGAATAGCGAGGTGTGCTACGTCCCTCATTCGGCAGTGACCCGATCGGGTCTTCCGCCTATCTTTCGATGCCTCTCCGGGGCACGTCTGCGCGCCCCGAGAGCCTTTCCAGTGGCAAGACAGGAGTACTTGAAATGAGCGTCAAATCGAGGATCCCGGTCATCGTCAGCGGGGCCCGCACGCCGACAGGCCGATTCCTTGGGGGTTTGAGCCCACTGCCCGGCACGGAGCTGGGAGCGATCGCGATACGAGCTGCCGTGGAGAGGGCTGGAGTCGATGGCTCGCAGGTGGATGAGGTCATCATGGGGAACGTCGTCACGGCGGGGGTCGGCCAGGCCCCGGCTCGTCAAGCGGCGATTCATGGAGGGATCCCGGCCACGGTCCCAGCCATGACAATCAACAAGGTGTGTGGGTCCGGCCTCAAGGCAGTGATGCTCGCAGCGCAGTCCATCCGGGTCGGGGACGCCCGATTGGTGGTGGCAGGCGGATTCGAGTCCATGTCCAATGCCCCGCACTACCTGCGCGGCCTCCGGGAAGGGGTGAAGTTCGGGGATCAGACCCTCCAGGATGGACTCATCTACGACGGGCTCTGGTGCTCGTTCGGTGCGTGTCACATGGGAGGGCACGCAGAATACACCGCAAGCAAGGCGGGGATCACGCGCCGGGACGCGGATGAGTTCGCCCTGCGCTCCCACCAACGGGCGGTGGCGGCCATCGACGAGGGCCGCTTCAAGGACGAAATTGTGCCGGTGCAGATTCAGACGCGCCGGGGTGTCACGGAGGTGGACACCGACGAGTCCCCTCGGCGCGACACCTCGTTGGAGGCCCTGGCCAAGTTGAGGCCCGCCTTTCCCAAGGACGCCCCCGAGGGCATCGAGGAACTGGTGGTCACGGCCGGGAACGCTCCGGGTCTGAACGACGGAGCCGCGGCCGTCGTCGTCACGTCCCAGGAATTCGCCGAGGCTCGCGGCCTGCCCATCGAGGCCACGATCCGGAACTACGCCGTGGGCGCCACGGAACCCAGGGACCTCTTCTTCGCCCCCATCCACGCGGTGCGAAAGCTGGTGGAGAAGGACGGGCGGACCATCGATGATTACGAGATCATCGAGTTGAATGAGGCCTTCGCGGTCCAGGCGTTGGCCGACATACGCGCGCTGGAGATGAATCCGGACCGGGTGAACGTCAACGGCGGTGCCGTCGCGCTGGGGCATCCCATCGGGGCCTCTGGCGCTCGCATCCTGGTGACCCTCTTGTATGCCATGAAGGATCGAAACGTCCACACCGGCATGGCCAGCCTCTGTCTTGGTGGTGGCAATGCCGTCGCCATGTCGGTAGAGCGGGCCTGATCGGACGGAATCCTCTCGCTCCGGACGGAGCCGGGAGTCAACAGACAACGCGAGGTAGTCGATGAGAGCGAGAGAGAGCATCCCCCAGGCACCGGCGCTACGCAGCGTGCTTTCCGTGAGAACCGGGTGGAAGGTAGCGGGGCTGGCCTTGGCGGTGGTGGCGACGGCGATCGGGGCGCAGGTCCGGGTGCCCCTCCCCTGGACGACGGTGCCCATGACTCTCCAGCCCCTCTTCGTGATCCTCGCGGGTGCGCTTCTCGGGACGCGTCTGGGGGCGGCGTCGATGGCGGTCTATCTGGCTGTCGGGGTCCTGGGAGCTCCGGTCTTTTCGGGAGGAGGAGCCGGGGTCGGATGGCTGATGGGACCCACGGGTGGCTACCTCGTCGCGTTCCCGGCCGCGGCCGGGGCGGTAGGTTGGCTCGCGGGTGACCGGGCAGGGGGATCTGTGCGCCTCTTCGTGGCGCTGGTCGCCGGTCTGGCCCTCATCTACCTGGGAGGGGTCACTCATCTGGCTATTCTAACGGGACGAGACTGGAGCTCACTCCTGGCTCTGGGGGTTCTTCCCTTCCTGGGTGGGGACCTGGTCAAGGTGTTGATTGCCTTGATCGTGGCCCGGCCCCTCCGGCCGATCAGCCTCGGGCGCTTCTGAGCGACCGGGGCTTTCTCCTTATGGCGCGCGTCGACTTGATCTTGAAGACCGGGTCGGGGAGGCTTCGTCTGGCCTGGCGCCTCGTCCTGTTCGTGGCGCTGTTCGGAGCGCTTTTTCTGGGCGGGTTGGTGGCGCTGGGTGGACCGGGCATCACTGCTCAGGGAACGGCGGCTCTTCTGGCTGGACTCGTGGCGGGTTGGGCCTTGCTGGCTCTGGAGCGCCGAGGGCCCGGGGCCCTGGGCTTCTATCTCGGACGGTCGGCTCCCGGGGAATGCGCGTCGGGCCTGATCCTGGGGGTCGGGGTTGGGCTTCTGACGGTCGCCCTGATGGGGGTCCTCGGTGCCGTCCGATTCTCGGCCGACGAGGGTCACCTGGGCCAATGGCTGGCTGTCGGTGCGACTTCCCTGACCTTCTTCGTGATTCCTGCGGCGTCGGAGGAAGTCCTATTCCGCGGATACCCTCTCCAGGCACTGGCAGAGTCGTGGGGCAAGCTGCCCGCGCTCCTGACGACCTCCGTGGGGTTCGGGTTGATGCACGCGTGGAACCCGAACCTCACCGCGATCGGAGTCTTCAATATCGCGGCTGCCGGCGCATTCCTGGGAGCCCTCTACCTGAAGACCGCGAGCCTCTGGTTGGCAACGGCTGCTCACGTGGGGTGGAACTGGGCGCATGGCTTCGTCGTGGACCTTCCGGTGAGCGGATTGGAGTTGGTCAACACACCCATTATCGATTCGGTGCCCACGGGTCCCACCTGGCTCGGAGGAGGCAGATTCGGGCCTGAGGGAAGCGTGTGCGCGTCCGTCGTCCTCATCGTGTCTACGATTGTCCTGTGGAGGACGCCTCGACTTCGGCCCACCCAGGCCGCTCTTTCGGCGCGTCCTCTCATGGAAGGTGGGTACGGATAGCGACCGCGTGGCGCACCGGTTCGAAGGAGTTCGACTGATGGACATCGAGAACGTGACCGTGATCGGCGCGGGGACCATGGGGAATGGGATCGCCCATGTGTGTGCCCAGTACGGGCGGACCGTGCGACTGGTCGACGCGTTTCCAGGCCAGTTGGAGCGAGCCCGCCAAGCGATCTCCCAGAACCTGGATCGGCAGGTTCGCAAGGGCCTGATCGAGGAGCAGGGCAAGGAGGAGGCGCTCGCCAGGATCGAGACCTTCACTTCCCTGGACGAGGGTCTGCAGGAGGCCCATCTGGCTGTCGAGGCGGTTCCGGAGAATCTGGAGTTGAAGCGCGAGATCTTCCGGACAATGGACCAGCGCACGCCGAACGGGACCATCCTGGCATCGAACACCTCGTCGATCTCGATCACGGAGATCGCGGGCCAGACTGCCCGCCCGGACAGGGTCATCGGCATGCATTTCATGAACCCCGTTCCGGTCATGAAGCTCGTGGAGATCATTCGGGGCCTCGCCACGAGCGAAGAAACGACCGAGGCGGTGATGACCCTTGCCCGAGAGCTGGGAAAGGATCCGGTGGAGGTCAACGACTACCCGGGTTTCGTCTCGAACCGGGTCCTCATGCCGATGATCAACGAGGCGGTCTTCTGCGTGATGGAGGGAGTGGCGGAGCCTGCGGCAGTGGACTCCGTCATGAAGCTGGGGATGAACCACCCCATGGGTCCCTTGGCTCTCGCGGACCTCATAGGCCTCGACATCTGCTTGAGCATCCTCGAGGTACTCCAGCGCGAGCTGGGAGATGACAAATATCGCCCTGCGCCCCTTCTCCGTAAGTATGTCTCGGCTGGCTGGCTGGGGCGAAAGACCGGCAGGGGCTTCTACGACTACACGGGCTGACTGAGCGGGCGGCCGATGCTGAACGCGGAGCAGCTGGAGATCCAGGCCCTGGCCCGGGAATTCGCGGCGGCGGAAATCCGGCCCTACGCGGCCGAATGGGATGCTCGGCGCTCCTGCGATGAGTCCGTTCTCGCGAAACTCGCGGAGCTCGGATTCATGGGCATGATGGTCCCCCCCCGCTTCGGGGGCCTGGAGCTGGACCCGGTGACCTTCGTGGTGGCCCTGGAGGCCATCGCCTGGGGAGATGCCAGCGTGGCCATGATCCTGGCCATTCAAGGCGGACCGGTGACCGAGCTCATCCTGCGCCACGGCTCGGAGGAGCTCAGAGAGTCGTGGCTTCCACGGTTGGCGAGCGGGGAAGCGTCGTTGGCAGTGCCCGTTGCCGAATCCGCGCCCACCGGCAGCCTCTGCGCTCCCGCGATCCGGGCCGTCCGTGAGGGTCAGGAGTGGGTGCTGTCGGGGACCCAGAGGTGGGTTACCCCGGGCGAAAAGGCGGACGCGGTGATCGTCTTCGCCGGCGCGGGAGCGCCACGAGGGGGTGAACTCAGTGCGCTCCTGGTTCCTCGGGAGTCCGTCGGCATGAGTTTCGGGAGCCGGGCTGGCACCATGGGTCTTCGGGCTCTGGAAAGCGTGCCGGTAACGCTGGAGAGCGTGCGTGTGAGCGCCGGTGCAGTCGTCGGCGATCCCGGAGCGGCTCAGGGTTACGCGCCAGGCCTGGGAAACGTGTTTCGGGTCTGCGTGGCCGCCATCGCTCTTGGCATCGCCCAGGCGGCCCACGAGCACGCCGTTCACTATGCCGGGGAGAGACGGCAGTTCGGGCAGCTCATCGGGGAGTTCGGGGCGATCCAGCACAAGCTGGCCGAGATGTCGATCCGGATTGCGAGCTCCAGGCGCCTCACTCACGATGCGGCGCGCGAGCTGCGGGATCGGAGAGCCGTGGCGATGCCCCACGCTGACCGGGAGCTCGCCTCGGCTGCCACCATGGCGAAGATCGCCGCCAGCGAAACCGCCATGTGGGTCACGACCCAGGCCGTCCAGATCTTCGGCGGATACGGGTACATGCGTGACTATCCGGTGGAGAAGCTCATGCGGGACGCCAAGGGGATGGAGGTCTTCGCCGGATCGAACGAAAGACTGAGACAGGAGCTGGCAGAGGAGCTCTGGCGCGCCGAGCTGGGGGCCTGACGCCCCCTCGGCGTCTTGCGGGACCGGTACGACAAGTTGGAGTTTGACGGGCTTTCCTTCAATCCTTGGAGGGGTTGCGGATGGATATCTTCGAACTGATGGATCAGCGAAACCACGAGCAACTCGTATTCTGGTCCGAGCCCATTTTCGGTTACCGCGGCATCATCGCGATTCACGATACCACCCTGGGCCCCGCGTTGGGCGGCACTCGCCTCTGGCAGTACGGGAGTTCCCGGGAAGCCGTGATCGACGCGCTCCGACTGGCTCGCGGGATGACATACAAGGCGGCGGTTGCGGGTTTGAATCTCGGCGGTGGGAAGTCGGTGATCATGGGTGATCCGGATACCAAGGACCGAGAGATGGTCTTCCGGGCCCACGGAAGAGCGGTCGAGTCGCTGAAGGGGCGCTACATCACCGCCGAGGACGTGGGAACCAGCGTGGACGACATGGACTTCGTTCACATGGAGACGGACCACGTAGTGGGAATCCATGGAGGGTCGGGAGATCCTTCACCCATGACGGCCATCGGGGTCTACCAGAGTATCAGAGCGTCTGCGAAGATCAGATATGGAGACGAGTCGCTGGCCGGGAAGCACGTGGCCGTTCAGGGAGTGGGACACGTCGGGTACTATCTCTGTAAGCACCTGGCCAGGGACGGGGCGCGACTGACGGTGACGGACATCGTGGCGGAGAAGGTCCAGAGGGTCGTGGACGAGTTTCACGCCGCAGCGGTGCAGCCCGACGAAGTCTACGCCGTAGATGCGGACATCTTCGCGCCCTGTGCGCTCGGAGCGGTGATCAACGACGACAGCCTCGAGGTGTTGAAGGTGGACATCGTGGCCGGAGCCGCGAACAACCAACTGGCCCAAAGCCGTCACGGCGACGAGCTTCACAAGCGAGGGATCCTGTACGCGCCGGATTATGTCGCCAATGCCGGCGGGCTCATCAACGTGTACGGCGAACTGAAGAGCTGGAGTCACCAGAGAAGCCAGAGGAAGGCCGCGGAGATCTACGGCACGGTGGTGCGCATCTTCGAGCTTGCGGACGAGGAAGGCATTCCAACAAGCGAAGCCGCCGATCGAGTAGCCGAAGAGCGTATTCTGCGTTCGCGACATCTTCAGAGGAGTTGGATTTGAGCTCTCGTCAACCCCAGGGTGTGCCCGGGACGATGGAAGCGATTCGGGAGACGGATCCCGACATCTTCGAGGCCGTCCGATCCGAGGCGATCCGTCAGGCCACTCAGCTTGAACTGATCGCCAGCGAGAACTTCGTGTCGAGGGCGGTGCTCGCGGCCATGGGTACCGTCCTCACCAACAAGTACGCTGAAGGGCTTCCCTCCCGGCGGTACTATGGCGGATGCGAGTTCGTGGACCGGGCGGAAAACCTGGCTCGGGACCGAGCGAGGGAGCTCTTCGGGGCGGAGCATGCCAACGTCCAGGCACACTCTGGGGCACAGGCGAACCTCGCCTGCTATTTCGCCTTCATCGAGCCGGGCGATCGAATCCTGGGCATGAACCTCACCGACGGCGGGCATCTGACCCATGGATCTCCCGTCAATCTCAGCGGGAGGCTCTACGAGGTGGTGCAGTACGGGGTCCGGGAGGAGGACGGGCGCATCGATTATGAGGCGGTTCGGGAGATCGCCCGCAGGGAGCGTCCACGGCTCATCGTGGCCGGGGCCAGCGCCTACCCGCGCATCATCGACTTCCAGGCCTTCGGAGAGATTGCCGTGGAGATCGAGGCGATCATGATGGTGGACATGGCGCACATCGCGGGGCTCGTGGCCGCCGGTGTGCATCCGAGCCCCATCCCCCACGCGGACGTGGTGACGACTACGACGCACAAGACGCTTCGAGGTCCTCGCGGTGGTCTTATCCTCTGCAGGGAAGCTCACGCACAGGCCATCGACAAGGCGGTCTTTCCCGGAACCCAGGGAGGGCCGCTGATGCACGTGATCGCAGCAAAGGCCGTGGCATTCAAGGAAGCCCTCCAGCCGGAGTTCCGCCTCTACGCTGGCCAGATCGTGGCCAATGCGAAGGCCCTGGCAGAGCGGCTGATGGAGCGCGGATTCAAGCTGGTATCCGGAGGAACCGACAATCATCTGATGCTGGTGGATTTGCGGGACCGCGATCTCACCGGAAAGGATGCCGAGCACGCACTGGAACGGGCCGGCATCACGGTGAACAAGAACACGGTGCCGGGAGAGCCCCGGTCGCCCTTCGTGACCTCGGGGCTCCGAATCGGCACTCCGGCTCTGACCACGCGGGGAATGGGTGTCTCGGAGATGCGGACCATCGGCGATTGGATCGCCGAGGTGATCGGCGCTCCTCACGACGAAGACGTGATCAGCAAGACACGAGCCGAGGTGACCGAGCTGTGTGAGGCATTTCCTCTCTATCGGGACCTTACGTCCTCCAGATAGACGGGGACTAGCGCACGTCGGCTTGGACCGCGTACCTTCATGCCTATGACGGATCTGCAGTTAGCCGACGAGATCATCGACCGCCTGGGGCACCGTAACCCGCGGTATCGCCCTCAGGCCTACGTGTTCGTCCTCGCGGCGCTCCACACGGTCGTGGCGTCCCTGGACGAGCCCAGGCACGTGAGCGGTCGTGAGCTCGCTGACGGCGTCCGACGACTGGCCCTGGAGAGGTTCGGTCTCATGGCGCGGGCGGTCCTGGGCCACTGGGGAATCCATACAACGGAGGACCTGGGGGGGATCGTTTTCGAGCTGGTCGACTGTGGCATCCTCATCAAGCAGGAGGGCGACTCGGAGGACGACTTCCGGGACGTCTTCGACTTCGAAGAGGCCTTCGACAGGGACTACCCCTGGGAGGCGAGGCTCTAGTAAGGCCGGCGCCGGCGACGCCGAGCGAGGCCGAGCACCTCATTTCCACGCTGCTGGGAGGGGTCGCACATGGTGGAAGATCGTGGATATCCCCCGTGTCAGAAGTGCAATGACGGTCTGCTTCTGCCCATGTCCGACTACGGTCGGGACGGCGCGCCTATTCGGTACAAGGCCTGGGTGTGCTCGAACCCGGAGTGCGGATTCAACATCAGGATCGACAACGGGGAAATCACCTTTGGCCGGACCATCGGCCAAAGCTACAAGTAGCCACCCCCGAGCTCCTGCGTGCTCATGAGGGCTTGGTGCTTTGCCACGGCCCTCGGCGCGGGGGCGAACTCCCTCGACTCCCGACCTCTCCGTCGGATGGACCGTTGAGGTCTGACTCCTCTCGATCCCCGGGGGTCCGCCTGGGCCCAGGTGGCGAATTCGACCTGATCCGCATGCTGCTCTCCGCGGATTCGATGCCGGAGTCGGTATGGGTCGGACCGGGTGACGACTGCGCGGTCCTTTCGTGGGACGGCCCGATCGCCGTCAGCACAGATCTCACCGTCGAAGGCGTTCACTTCCTGCGAGAATGGCTTTCCCCGGAGGAGATCGCCTATCGGGGCGTGGCCACCGCCCTGAGCGACCTGGCAGCGATGGCGGCCCAGCGAGCCGGCGTCCTTGTTTCCCTGGCGATCTCGGATGCGGAGCCGTCGGACCTGGTCTTGCGGATGGGAGCGGGACTCCGGGAAGCGTGCGCGGAGTGGCGGATCCCTCTGGTAGGGGGTGATCTGTCCCGTTCTCCGGGTCCCCTGATCCTCGACGTGACGGTGCTGGGCCGCGTGACCGAGCCGACGATGCGCTCCGGGGCGCGACCGCGGGATGACGTCTGGGTCACCGGGCTCCTGGGAGCACCGGCGGCTGCGGTTCGGGCGTGGCGACAGGGAACGGAACCCCACGCGACGCTCAGGGAGGCCTTCGCCAGGCCGAAGCCTCGCATCCCCGAGGCCCGCTGGCTCGCTGAGCATGCGCCCGTCCGCGCCGCCATCGACCTTTCGGACGGCCTCGGTGGGGATGCGGGGCACCTGGCAGCGGCCGGCGGTGTGGGCATGGTGCTGGAGGCCGACGAGATTCCTATACACCCGGGGGTGCTGGACCAACTGAAGTCGAGGGAGGACGCTCTGCGGGTCGCGCTATCAGGGGGTGAGGACTACGAGCTCTGCTTCGTGGTCCCGGTGGATGGTCTGCGCGGGGTGCGCGAAGAATTCGAGGATAGGTTCCGCCTCGGCCTCACGAGGGTGGGACGAGTGGTAGCGGGCAGCGGAGTCTGGCTGCAGGTTTCCGGAGAGAGCGAGCCGAGGCCCCTTGTGGCCGAGGGATTCAGCCACTTCAGGCCGGGGAGAGATGGATGATCCGAACGGCGTGGGTGTGGGCGAATGCCCTCGTCCTGACCGTCCTGTATGGCTCGTGGGTGGTGCTCCTTTCCCGATTCCGATGGGGTGGCACGGAACGCGTTTGTGAACGCCTGGGTCGGAGATGGGCCAGGCGAATCCTCAAAGCCGCGGGGGTCCAACTCGAGACCGAGGGCCTGGAGGTCATCGGCCCCAATCGTCCCCGGGTCATCGTCTGCAACCACGAGTCCTGGTTCGACGTGTTCGCCATCGTGTCCGCCTTTCCTGGAGGCTGTCGCTTCGTGGCCAAGAAGGAGCTCGCCTCCGTTCCGTTCTTCGGTCCGGCCTGGCTGGCCTGCGGGCACATCTCCATCGACCGGCAGGATCGATGCGCGGCCATCCAGTCGCTGGACGAGGCCGCCCGTCAGGTGAAGGAGTCGTCCCACTCCATCATCATGTTTCCGGAGGGAACGCGTTCCCCCACCGGAAAGCTCCAGGAGTTCAAGAAGGGAGCCTTTGTGCTCGCGATCCAGGCCGGTACGCCCGTCGTGCCGGTGGCCGTGATCGGCGGACGGGGGATCATGCCCAAGGGGAGCTTTCGTGTTAGGCCGGGAAGAATACTCATCCGAGCGGGGGAACCCATTCCAGTGAAGGGGCTGGACGCTGAAGGTCGACACGCCTTGCGCGAGACGGCCTGGAGGCGAATCGCCCAGCTGAAAGGAGAGTCCCCCAAACCTCTCGACCACGCCGTCGGCAGTGGAGAGGCCTGAGCGAAACCGACAAGCCAGCAGAGGAAGAAGACGTGTCAGCCATCATTGATGTTCGCGCGCGGGAGATCCTGGACTCGAGAGGGAATCCCACGGTGGAGGCCGAGGTGCTACTGGAGACGGGTGCACGCGGGCGAGCAGCGGTGCCCAGCGGCGCGTCGACCGGAGAGCACGAGGCCGTGGAGCTGAGGGACGGGGATCCCGGCCGGTACCTGGGAAAAGGGGTTCTGAAGGCGGTCGCCAACGTGAACACGGAAATCCGAGAGGCCATCCGAGGCTTCGAGGCGAGAGAACAGCGGGATCTGGACGTGACTCTGCGGGAGTTGGACGGAACGCCCAACAAGGGGCGTCTCGGCGCCAACGCGATTCTGTCCGTGTCGCTGGCCACAGCCCGAGCGGCCGCCTCGGAAACGGGGATGCCGCTCTTCCGCTATCTGGGTGGACCCTCGGCCACCATTCTGCCTGTTCCCATGATGAACATCCTCAATGGTGGCGCTCACGCTCCGAACAACGTGGACATCCAGGAATTCATGATCATGCCCGTGGGGGCGGGCTCTTTCTCCGAGGGACTGCGAATGGGGGTGGAGGTATTCCACTCTCTCAAGCAGGTGCTGTCGAAGCAGGGCAAGAACACGGCGGTGGGCGACGAAGGCGGGTTCGCACCGGATCTGGGCAGTAATGATGAAGCCGTGGAGGTGGTGCTCACCGCCATAGAACGCGCCGGCTTCACGCCCGGTGACGAAGTGCTCCTGTCCATCGACGCGGCCGCCAGTGAGTTCTACGAAGACGGTCACTATGTCTTCCGCTGGTCCAGCGGAGAACGTCTCGACAGCGGAGCCATGGTGGAGTTCTGGGCCGAGTGGCTCGAGCGCTATCCCATCCGGTCACTGGAGGATGCCCTGGACGAAAATGACTGGAGCGGATGGAAGGCTCTTACGGAGCGGATCGGCGGGAGTGTGCAGCTGGTTGGGGACGATCTGTTCGTGACGAACTCCGAGCGGCTCGAGCGGGGGATTCGCGAGGGGGTCGCGAATGCGATCCTCATCAAGGTGAATCAGATCGGGACTCTGTCGGAGACGCTGGACGCGATCCGGGTCGCGGACGAGTCGGGGTATCGGTCCGTAATCTCTCACCGCTCCGGAGAGACCGAGGACACCTTCATTTCCGATCTTGCGGTGGCCACGGGAGCGGGCCAGATCAAGACTGGCAGCGCCAGCCGCACGGATCGGATCGCGAAGTACAACCAGCTGCTGAGGATCGAGGAGCAGCTGGCGGGGCAAGCGCGCTATCCAGGGAGGTCGCTGTGGCTCGGATAAGAAGACTGCTCTTCCCCGCCTTTCTGGGCCTGGCCGTCTACTTCGCCGTTCTGGGGGGCGAGTACTCCATCCTTGACCTTCGGCGCACGCGCAAACAGACGGAGCAGGAGCGGGAGGAGCTGACGCGACTGAAGCAGGAGATCGACTCCCTTGCCGCGTGGGCGGACTCTCTGGAAGCCGACTCGGCGACCCTGGAGCGTCTCGCTCGGGAACGCCTCGGCATGGTCAGGGAAGGGGAG
>JBDHKE010000044.1:0-36716 GCA_039586555.1 Gemmatimonadota bacterium
GTGGCTCGTGGCCAGGTCGGTGAGGTGCTCCCTGAAGGTGTCCCGGGACAGGCTGGCGAGGTCGGCCGGGTCTAGCTCCGCGCTTCCGCCTCGCCTGCAGAGGGACAGGAGGAGTGCCTGCGGGGACGGCGGGGATTCCTTGTTTGTGGTGGGTTCGAGTCGCACCATTCTTGCTGATCCAAAGAACCATGAACGTTCTGTACGACGCGGCGAACCTGGGACTCTCGTTTGGCTCCGGACTCACCCGTACGGGCATCTTCCGGGCCACCGAGAGCTTCGTCCGCGAGGTGCTGGCACGCCCGGACATCGAATCCTGGTTCGCTGCGCCTCTAAGCTACGCGAGTGAGGTGCAACTCGCTCGCTACGACCGGTCGGTGGATGGGCTGCTGGGCTCCAGGTGGCTCGCGGGCTGGGAAGCGCCCGGCACCACGCTCACCGAGTCCATGGGGCTGGTGGATCGGCTGATGGACGTTGGCGAAGAGACGTCCAGGGGCAAGCGATTCATGGCCGATCTCATGCTGCTCGACCGCATGGCTCAGGCTCAGCCCCTGGTCAGAAACTTCGATGTCTACCACTCCTTTCGGAATCCGCTGGCTGGGAGAACCCGAGTGGCGGCGGAAGCTCGTGTCGTCACGATCCACGACATGATCCCGCTCCTCTTCCCGGAGCTCTGCGAGGAGCGCTTCGTGAAGCAGCACCGGTCGGTCATCGGAAGCATAGACCCCGACCGCGACTGGATCATCTGCAACTCGGAGTGCACGAAAGACGACGTTTGCGAGCTGGTTCCCGTTGAGCGTGGCAGGGTGTTCGTGACTCCCTTTGCCGCCTCGAGGGACATCTTCCATCCGGAGCCCGAGGCGGATCGCATCGCGGCCGTTCGCAGGCGATACGGCGTCGAGTCTATGGACTATGTGCTCAGCCTCTGCACACTCGAGCCCCGCAAGAACCTGCCTCACCTGGTGCGCTCGTTCTTCTCACTCGTGGAGCAGGAGGGTCTCGAGGGAGTCTCGCTGGTGCTGGTGGGCCCCACCGGGTGGAAGTCGCAGGCGCTCTTCAGCACTCTTGAGACCCGTGCCGATCTGCGGGATCGAGTGGTGCTCACCGGGTATGTGCCCGACGAGGATCTGAGCGCTCTATACAGCGGAGCCCGGCTCTTTGCCTATCCGTCTCTCTACGAGGGGTTCGGACTGCCGGTGCTGGAGGCGATGCAATGCGGGCTTCCGGTCATCACCTCAAACGCCAGCTCGCTGCCGGAGGTCGTGGGTTCCGCGGCGCTGACTGTCGACCCTACGGATCAGGACGCACTGTCCGGTGCCATACTGGAGGTGCTGAGCGATCCCGAGCTGAAGGTGGACCTGAGTCACCGGGGGCTGGATCGCGCCCGGGAGTTCAGCTGGGCCCGGACGGTAGAGGAGACGATCCAGGCCTATCGAAAGATGATCGGGGAGTAGGTCGTGCAGGCACGGCTGAAGCCGGTTCGCCAGGCGGCGAGCGAAACCTCCAGGGTCCCGAGATGCTGCTCGCGCCTCAGGCTGGGACACTTGGCTCGAACCGGTGTGGATGAAGGATGAAAGCGGCCCAGCGAGTCCTCACCATCGCCGCCTGGCGAAGGCCCGAGTACCTGAGGCAGGTGCTGGAGGCCCTCTCCCGCTGCACCGGCGTCGACGAGTACCGGGTCCTGCTGTCCGTCGATGGGGGCTATCCGGACAAGCAGGAACAGATCTCGGGTCTGGCGCGGAGCACGGGCATGGACGTGGAGGTCGTCTGTCACAACCGGAACCTGGGGTGCGCCGGAAATGCCTTCTTCGCCCTGGACCGGGGCTTCTCCCAGCCTGTCGATTCCGTGATTCATCTGGAGGACGACACGGAGCCTTCGCAGGACTTCCTGCGGTACATGGAAGCCTGCCTGAGTCGGTACGCAGGAGACCGGAGCGTCTTCACGGTCTCGGGGCACCAGCGCCGGTTCGAGGCGCACCCCGGACATGGTGTCAACTGCCGGCTCGGACCGGGTGACGAGGAGCTGATCCGTAGGCGATGGTGGTTCACCCCGTGGGGTTGGGCCATCTGGCGGGACCGGTGGGAGGAGGTGAGGGATGGGTGGTTCGGGATGGAGTGGAGGAAGTGGCGGGTGTGGGCTTGGAGGAAGGTCCACCGCGCGGACACCGTGTACGCGGAGGGACCAGCCTTCCGGCGGCTTGTCCGCAGGTCGGACAAGGGATCATGGGGCGTTCCCATGAACCAGTACTGGCGCAGGGGGCGATGCGAGATCGCTCCGGACGTCTCCCGGATCCAGAACATCGGTGCCGAAGACGGTATGTGGAATCCGGGCGGTCGCTGGCACCGCATCCATCAGCACACACCCATCTGGATGGGAGATGGGCGGCACTCGACGCCGGATCGGTATCGGGAGGAGGAGGGGGAGAAGGGGGAGGGCTAGGGCCTTCGCAACCCGCTAGCCCGCTGCCCTCAGCCGCACCAGGCTCGATCTCCGATCCTGGCCTTCTGGAACCGTGCCGGATGGCTCGCTCGAAGCGCACCGGGATGGCTCGAAGGCATCGTCAGGGCCTTGTCTCCTGCCGAGCGCCTCACTCTCTTGTTTCGACCAGGACCTCCCACCTCTCCCGGAGATGCCATCATGCTGAAGAGAGTCCCATCCTGGCCTGTGTCCCTCTTCGTTGTCATGGCGCTCATGGCGCCCTCTCCTCTCTCCGCCCAGCGCACCGCCAAGCCCATCCTTCACGGCAGTCACTGGGTGGCCATTACCGGCAAGCCCATGGGGGCCACGGCCGGCGCCATGATCTTCTCCCGGGGCGGGAACGCCGTGGACGCCGCGTGCGCCATGTTGGCGGCGACCTCCACCATGTGGGACGTGCTCTCCTGGGGTGGGGAGACCCAGGCCCTGATCTATAACCCGAACACCGACGAGGTGATCGGCATCAACGCCCTGGGCGTGGCCCCCACCGGCGCGACTCCCGAATTCTACAAGGAGAAGGGCTACGAATACCCGCCGCAGTACGGCCCTCTGGCTGCCGTCACACCGGGCACCCCGGGCGGCCTCATGACCATGCTGGCGGAGTACGGGGCGCTGAGTCTCGCGGAGGTCCTGGCCCCGGCCATCGAGATGGCGGACGGGTACGCCATCGAAGCCCAAGCCGCCAACGGCATCGAGCGCAACAAGAGGCGGATCAAGGAGTGGAAGTACTCCACCGAAGTCTACCTGCCCCACCTGGGTGAGGAGCGGGAGGCTCCCTACCCAGGCGAGATCTTCCGGCAGCCGGATCTGGCGGCCACGCTGCGAAAGCTGGTGGAGGCGGAGGAACGGGCCCTGTCCCAGGGGAGGAGCCGCAAGGAGGCCATCTACGCTGCCTACGACCGGTTCTACAGAGGGGATATCGCTGAGGAGCTGGTCAGAGGTACCCAGGAAGAGGGGGGCCTCATCACCATGGAGGACCTGGCCAACTGGCAGGTCTACATCGAGGACCCGGTCAAGACCGACTACAAGGGAATCGAAGTCTACAAGCTGACCACCTGGGTTCAGGGACCGGTGCTGCTTCAGGCGCTGAACATCCTGGAGAACTTCGACCTCCAGGCCATGGGCTACAACAGCGCCCGCTACCTCCACGCCCTCTACCAGGCGATGAACCTGGCCTTCGCCGACCGGGATTTCTACTACGGCGATCCCTACTTCCCGCCGGAGGAGCCCATCAGGGGGCTGCTCTCCGAGGAGTACGCGAAGGAGCGGGCCGGCCTGATCGAGTGGGGGCGGAACGACCCGGACATCGGTCCCGGCGATCCCTATCCGTTCCAGGGGGGGACGAACCCCTTCCGGGAGTATCTGGAGCAGTGGCACACGGTGAAGCCCGTGGCGGAGGAGGCCTCTGGTCTCGAGGCGTGGGCGCGGTTCCGGGAGGACTTCTATCTGGGCACCACCTCCATCCAGGCCGCGGACGCGGAGGGGTGGGTGGTCTCCGTCACGCCCTCGGGCGGCTGGGTCCCGGCGGTCATCGCGGGGCGCACCGGGGTCGGACTGAGCCAGCGAGCCCAGAGCTTCGTGCTGGATCCGGCGGATAACCCTTACAACGTGATCGAGCCGGGGAAACGGCCCCGAGCCACCCTTACTCCCAGCCTCGCCCTCAAGGACGGGAAGCCCTACCTGTCGTTCGCGGTCCAGGGAGGCGACGGCCAGGACCAGAACCTGCTCCAGTTCTTCCTCAACGTGGTGGAGTTCGAGATGAACGTGCAGCAGGCGGCCGAGGCCGCGAACATGAACAGCTACCAGATGCGTGGGTCCTTCGGGAACCACGAGTCCGAGCCAGGGCGAATGCTGCTTCAGGAGGCAACGCCGCCGTGGGTGAGGGCCGAGCTGCGGGAGATGGGCTACGACATGACCTTCAGCGAGCGGACCTCCGGACCCATCAACGCCATCTTCTTCGACTGGGAGCACGGGACGTTCTGGGGAGGGTCGAGCCATCACGGGGAGGATTACGGGGTGGCGTGGTGAAACGGCTTCGAGAGCGGACTCGGACGCTACTCTCAGAGCGTCCTCGGTGGTAGCCTTCGATTGTAGATAGTCTACTGTAGTTTTGTTCCCGAGTCAGTAATGTTACCAGTTGCAATCATACAATACGATCATCTCTGATATGTTCTTACCCTAGACGATCTACAATACATGAGTTAGATTGTAAGTCGATCGAAGCAGCGCTCGCGGCTGAGCGCTGGGAGCACGCCGTCACCGTGCCGCCATCCGGCGAGACGACCATGAAGAACCCTCAGGCCGACTTCCTTCAGGGCACCCTGGATCTGCTCATTCTCAAGACCCTGGCCCTGGGACCCAACCACGGATGGGCCGTGGCCCAGAGGATTCGGCAGATCTCCAACGAAGTCCTCCAGGTGAACCAGGGGTCCCTGTACCCGGCTCTGCAGAGGCTAGAGCTCAGAGGTTGGATTGAATCGGAGTGGAGGAAGACGGAAAACAACCGGCGGGCAAGGTACTACAGCCTGACACCGGTGGGTCGGTGGCAGCTGGAGAAAGTCTCCAAGCGATGGCGCCGGTTCGCAGTGGCCGTGGAGCTGGTTCTCCAGTCGGGTTGAGGAGGCAGGGTCCGTGATCTGGCGCCACCGTTTCCGTCTCTGGCTTCGGAATCTCCGCCTGCGTGTCCGCTTCATCTTTCGGAAAGCGGCCGTGGAAGAGGAGTTGGAGGAGGAACTGCAGTTCCACCTGGAGCAGGAGTTCGAGAAGAACCTCCGGGCCGGGATGGACCCAAGGGAGGCCCGTCGCCAGGCCCTCCTCAGCTTCGGGGGGACGGAGCGACACAAGGAGCAGGTGAGGGACGCCCGGGGTGTGCGACCCATCGAAGATCTCGTTCAGGACCTTCGACATGCCGCCCGACAACTCGGGAAACGCCCCGGATTCGCCTTCGTGGCGGTGCTGACTCTGGCCCTGGGAATCGGGGCGAACACGGCCATCTTCTCCCTGGTCAACAGCCTAATCCTGAAGCCGCTACCCTTCGAGGGGGGCGATCGCCTGGTACAGCTCTGGCGGAGAGGCGAGCAGCTGGGGAGGACGGTGAGCCTCACCCCCACCCGGGAGATGGCGGCTGCGTGGAGGCGGGAATCCCAGGCGTTCGACGCCTTTGCGGCCTTTGATGAGGTGGAGTTCCTGTACGTCGACGGTGAGGAGCCACGGACTCTCAGCGCCGCCGCCGTCTCTCCTGAGCTGCTTACCCTCTTCAGCGTGGCGCCGGTGGTGGGCCGGTTGTTTTCAGCGGATGATGCCGTTCCCGGCCGGAACCACGTTCTCCTGCTTTCGGAATCCCTCTGGAGGACTCGGTTCGGGGCCGACCCCAACGTGGTTGGCAGGTCCATTCGCCTTGACGAAGAACCCTACCAGATCGTGGGAGTCCTTCCCGGGAGAATCCGGCGGATCTTCGAGGGTGGGTTCTTCGCCACCGAGCCCAAGGAACTCTGGACCGCGCTTCCGGCTGAGCCTGATGGAGGGTGGTCGTCGGAGCCCTACGTGTTGGCCCGCCTGCGACCCAACGTGAGCGAGGCCGAGGCTCTGGCGGAGTTGGAGGTCATACAAGCTCAGTTGCAGTACCAGGGGGTGGACGCGTTCGATTGGCGCCCCCAGATCATCGCCCCGGCCGATGCGTTGAACGCCGATCTCCGAACCGGGTTGTGGGTCTTGTTCGGGGGGGTGGCCTTCGTCCTCTTCATCGCCTGCGTGAACATCTCGAACCTGCTGCTTGCCCGAAACCTCCAGCGGGAGCACGAGTTTGCCGTGCGCCGGTCCCTGGGTGCCGGATGGTTCAGGGTCATCCGCCAGCTTCTGACGGAGAGCCTGATCCTCAGCCTGGTGGGAGCGGCTCTGGGCCTGTTCCTTGCTGTCGGGCTGATCCACGCCGTCGCGGGCAGCCTCGGCTCGGGCATTCCCGAGTTGCGGGCGGCCCGGGTGGATTCCGTGGTCCTCGTATTCACTGCTGGCCTGGCATTCCTCACGGCGTCCGTATTCGGGTTGGTGCCGGCCCTCCGCATACGGACCACGGCGCCGGCGGAGCTCCTGAAGGGGGGAGGTCGGGGGGAGAAGGGAATGCCACGTCAGACCCTCCTCCGCAACGGGCTGGTGGTCACCGAGGTGGCTCTGGCTCTGGTCCTCCTCCTCGGGGCTGGCCTCCTCGTCAACAGCTTCCAACAACTGCTGCGGGTGGACCCCGGGTTCGAGGCAGCAAACCTCCTGGCGGTCGACATGATTCTCCCTGAGACCCGATATCCCGACCGCGTGGCTCGCCTCGCCTTTTGGGACGACGCAGTGGGGCGGGTCAAGCAGCTTCCCCAGGTTCGCGCGGTCACCTGGGCCAGGGCTGTCCCTCCCCAACTTCCCGCGGCCCTGGGTACTGTGGTCATCGAGGGACGGGAGGAGTTGGATGATCCGGACGCGAACCCGGTCCACGTGGGCAATTGGGTGTCCAGGGAGTACTTCGAGACCATAGGACTCCCCGTCCGGCAGGGTCGGACATTCTCCGATGAGAACAGGGTCGACTTCGCCACGCCGGTCATCATCAACCGGACGGTGGCGGAGCGATATTGGCCCGACGGTGGGGCCGTGGGGAGCCGGATCCAGCTACAGTCACCCTTCAATCCCGACAGACCATCCCCATGGCTGGACATCGTGGGGGTCGTGGATGATGTGAAAGCCTGGTGGTTGGGAGACGATCCGGACCGGTTCCAATTCTACATGCCCGTCACGCAGATCGTCCGCGCCGGGGGGGTTCTGATCGTGCGAACGGCGGGAGATCCGGAGGAGATGGTCCCCCTCGTGCAGGAACAGATCTGGACCGTGGATCCCCTTTTGCCCATTCAGGAAGCCTATCCTGTCCAGGACCGCCTGATGGGGACGGTGGCTCGCAATCGGTTCAACGCCCTGCTCATGTCCAGCTTCGCCGCCGTGGGTCTCTTCCTGGCCGTCATCGGCGTCTTCGGCACCATCTCCCTGGCGGTGGGCCAGCGCACTCGAGAGATCGGAGTCCGCATAGCCCTGGGGGCGAACCGCGCCGCGATCGTCAGAACGGTGGTGGGCCGAACCATGTGGGCGACAGGGATCGGGATCCTCCTGGGCCTGGCCCTGGCCCTGGCTCTGAACCGCTTCATCCAGAGCCTCCTCTTCCAGGTGAGGGCCACCGATCCCGCGACCTGCCTGGGGGTCGTGGCCGTGCTGGGGACTGTTGCGGGACTTGCCTGCGTCCTTCCCTCCCGCAAGGCCATGGCCGTGGATCCTCGGGAAGCCCTGAGTGAGGAGTGAGTGATCGGGTCTGATCGCAAACCGATAGGTTCGCATCATCGAGTCGGGTAGGCCTTCGTCATGAAGATGATCATGCTCTCGTTCCTGCTTGGTGGCCTGCTGACCTGCACGGGCGCTGGCGCCGCGTCCGGAGGTCCGGACCCCTGCGAGTACTTCTTCGCTGCCCTGAAGGCCGTGC
The DNA here is from genome assembly GCA_039586555.1 of Gemmatimonadota bacterium. Classification (GTDB taxonomy): domain Bacteria; phylum Gemmatimonadota; class Gemmatimonadetes; order Longimicrobiales; family Gaopeijiaceae; genus JBDHKE01. The sequence goes on from JBDHKE010000044.1 coordinate 7,977, forward strand.
CCAACGAAACGCTCTGGCACAGGGCTGGAGAGTTCGAGTCGCTCTGGGGCGGACAGAAGTACCGCGGATGTGAGGTCCGGTTCGTGACCAACGACTCCCTGCGGGCAGGAGCGGCGGTGCCGGACTTCGACGCGCTCCCCGACTCCGAGATGTACCGGCTCGGGTGGCGGATGAGCGATTCCATCGGAGCCGATGGGCCCGGGTCGGGCATATTCGGAATCGAGAAGGACACCGTCCTCTGCGTCGTTCGGTGGGAACAACCGGCATACATCGGTGACGAGGGAGAGTTCGTTCAGAGCGAGATTCTGAGCATGACCATCCAGTGCCGGGAGAGATAGAGCGCGGCCCGCCTCAAGGCCTCTCCGCTCTGGCGCACCCCCACCTCCCATCCTAAGCTGCGGGACCTCGAAACGTCGTACGCTCTCCGAGAGGTACACGATGTTCAGCATGCCTCCGCTCGCGCGCGCCCTTCGCGTCGTTTCTGATCGCTCTGTTCGTGTTCGGACCACCGGCCCGGGTGGCGGCTCAGGACAAGCCTCCCCTCACCGTGGACGACTACGGTCCCTGGAAGCGGATCACCTCCACGGTCCTTTCTCCCGACGGGGCGTGGATGGCCTACCTCTACGACCGTCTGGAGGGGGAGGACTCACTTCATGTGAAGGCGCTGGACGGGGACCGGAGCCACGTGGCTGCCCGCGGCTCGGCCCCGGCCTTCTCCCGGGATTCCCGCTGGGTGGCCTACCTCGTGTCGCCTCCGGAGAGAGAGGGAGACGAGGGACCTGCCACCAAGCCGGGACGAAGGCCGCAGACTCCGCCGCAGCGGCCTGAGCCGGGACGGGGTGACCGTCAGGGCCGAACCCTGGTGCTTCGAAACCTCGCCACCGGCGACTCCGCCACCTTCGCCGACGTGGCTTCCCTCTCCTTCCCGGAGAACACCGGCGTCCTCCTGATCCGCAAGCCTGGCCCCGGGGAGGATGCCGGCTTCGAGGGTGCGGACCTGGTGGTCTACGATCCCAGCAGCGCCACCTCTCTCAACCTCGGGAACGTGTCCGAGTTCTCGGTGAACGAGCCCGGTACCCACCTGGCCTACCTGGTGGACGCCAAGGATGATGCGGGGAACGGCTTGTACCTCCTGGAGCTGGCGACCCACGCCATGACGCCCCCGGACACCCACCAGGCCACGTACGCGGGCCTGACGTGGAACGAGGACGGGGATGCCCTGGCGGTCCTGCGGGGCGAGGTCCCCGAGGACAAGCTTCGGAGGGAGAACGTCCTTCTGGTCCTGCGGGACCTGGCGAGCCCTCGCGACCTCCTGCGCCTCGACCCCGCCAGCGCCCCAGGCTTTCCCGAAGGCCTCGTGCTGAGCGAGCTCGCCGATCTGAGCTGGTCGGACGACTCGGAGCGCATCTTCGTCGGCATCAAGGAACAGGCCGACCAGCGGGACGAGCTCGACGATCGAGCCAACGTGGACGTATGGCACTGGAGGGATGTCGAGGTTCAGTCCATTCAGCAGGTTCGGGCAGAAAGAGACCGGGACCTCACGTGGAACGCCGTGGTGAACCTCGGCGAGGGAGAGCTCTCCTTCCTGCGTCTCGCGGACGAGAGCCTGGAGACGGTCACCCCGGCTGGTGACTCCCGGTGGGGCATCGGCCGCGATCCCACACCGTACGAGTGCGAGATTGCCTGGACCGGAGGCAGAGCCGACTACTACCGCGTGGATCTGGCGACGGGCGAGCGGTCACTCATGGCCGAGGGTGTGGGTCGCCAGATGGGCTCCTCGCCCGACGGTGCCTGGTGGCTGTTCCTCCGGGACCAGGAGGTGATCGCCAGGGAGATCGACTCGGGGCGCGAGGTGAATCTCACGCGGACCTCCGACGTCGACTTCATCGACCGGCAGGACGACCATCCCTACGAGCTTCCTACGCACGGTGTGGCGGGGTGGAGCGAAGACGGTGGCAGCGTGCTCCTGTACGACCGATTCGACGTCTGGCAGGCCCCCCTGGACGGGAGCGAAGCCACCAACCTCACCGGCGGTGTGGGCAGGCGGGATCAGATCCGCTTCCGGGTCACGAAGCTGGACAGCGAGGACGGGGACGGAGGGTTCAGGGGATTCGGGCGCGGCACACGCGACGCCGAGGAGATCGACCTGGACGCGCCCATCCTCCTTACGGCCTACGGCGAGTGGACCAAGAAGAGCGGGTACTGGGAGGTGGAGAGGGGTGATGATCCGCACCCGCTGATCTGGGTGGACAAGTCCGTCGGGCGCCCCGTCAAGGCTGAGGACGCGGAGCGGATCGTCTTCACCCAGCAGACCTTCGTGGAGTTCCCGGACTACTGGGTGAGCGACACCCGCTTCCACAACCCCCGCAAGGTGACCGAGGCCAACCCCCAGCAGGCCGACTTCGCCTGGAGCCCCGGTCGGGTTCTCATCGATTACGAAAACAGCAGGGGCAACCGCCTACAGGCCACCCTGGGGCTCCCCGCCGGTTACGAAGAGGGGAAGCCATATCCCATGCTCGTCTACTTCTACGAGCTGATGAGCAACCGGCACCACTCGTATCAGGGACCCACCTACGATGACCGGCCTCACATGGCAACCTACGCCAGCAACGGATACCTGGTGCTCCAACCCGACATCGTGTATACCGTCGGGAAGCCGGGGACCTCGGCCCTGGATGACCTCACGGCAGCCATCCAGAAGGTCATCGAGCTGGGCTACGCCGACCCCGAGCGCATCGGGCTGCAGGGCCACTCCTGGGGCGGGTACCAGTCATCCTACGTGGTGACCCAGACCGATCTCTTCGCCGCGCTGGTGACGGGCGCGCCGCCCACGAACCTGGTTTCGTTCTACAACACCCTCTACCGCAGCTCCGGGAGGGTCCAGCAGGGAATCACCGAGGTCGGGCAGGTGCGCATGGGGACCACCCCCTTCGAGGACTTCGAACTCTACGTAAGCCAATCCCCCGTCCATCACGCGGAGAAGATCACGACGCCGTTCATGATCCTCCATGGGACGGCGGACGGCTCGGTGGATTGGATGCAGGGGCTGGAGTACTACAACATGGCCCGGCGGCTGGGGAAGGAGGTCATCTTCCTCTCCTATCCGGACGAGGGTCACCATCTCTCGCGCAAGGAGAATCGCATCGACTTCCAGATCCGCATGATGCAGTTCTTCGACCACCACCTGAAGGGTGGCCAGCCGGCCAGATGGATGGTGGAGGGCGTGCCGCACCTGGAGAAGGAGTACGCGAACCCCCGGGAGATGATGGACGGATCGATGTGGGGCGCGCCGCCCGAGTCCGAAGAGCCGTCCCAGCCCGGCAGGGGTCGGCCGGGAGCCGTATGGGTTCCTTAGTCGGACTCCTGGAAAGACCAGTCAGTTTGGCCGACAGCCGAGCGTCCTGCAGGCCGTGACCGTCACTCCACTCGCAGAGCCGTCAGTGGATCCACACCGGTGGCCCGGAGGACCGGAACCAGGATGGCGGCGAGCACGATGAGAATCATCACGGCGGCGGCGATGGCCAGGTGCATTGGGCTCAGGGCGCTGATTCCGTAAACCATGCTCCGGGTCAGCGTCGAGGCGGCGAGAGCACCCAGGATGCCCACCACGAGTCCCGTCGCGAGGAGGACGGCGGCCCGCCTCAGGAAGAGCCGCACCACCCTCGCTTTGTCGGCGCCCAACGTCATGCGAACGCCGATCTCGTGGGTCCGCTGCGATACGGCGTACGACACGACGCCATAGGTGCCCGCCACGATCAGCAGCAACGCGGTGGCGGTGAAGAGACCCACCAGCAGCATCGAGAATCGTCGCCCGGCGGTGCTGTCATGGACCAGGCTGGCCATGGTGAAGGGGGCCGTCACCGGAATGCCGTGGTCGATCTCCCGCACGGCCTGGCGGATCACCGGTGCGAGGGCGCTCGGGTCACCCGCCGCACGGATGACGAGCCGGCCGTCGACGGGGCCCCACACCTCGGCGGTGTGGGGAAAGTAGATCTCCGGCAGAGGACCCTGCTCTGGGCCCCACTGACGGACGTCCTCCACGATGCCCACCACCCTGGCCCTGTAGTACTCGATTGCGCTTTCGGGGCGCACCAGCTCGCCCAGGGCGTCGGACTCCGGCCAGGCCTGCTCCGCCATCGTCCTGTTGACGATGAGCGGCAGCTCGACCACAGCGCTGTCGGCTCCGGCCATCACCGCGGCCGCGTCCATGTCCCGCTGGTCGAAGGTCCGTCCGGCAAGCAGGCCGATCCCCATGGCCGCGTGATAGCCGTCGTCCACGAAGGACTGCTCCACGAGACGGATCTGGACCTGGGGATCGAAAACCTCGTCCCTGACCAGCACTCCGCCGTTGGTTCCCCCCATGAACGGCAGCTTGCTGGTGAGTCCGGCGTGGACCACTCCCGGCAGGCCACGCGCCCGCACCAGGAGCTCCTCCCAGAAAGCCCGCCGCTGCTCGGGTGTTTCGTACGCCGGGCCCACCAGCGAGATACTGGTGACCAGGACCTCATCGGTGCCAAAGTTCGTGGGCTGCTCCATCACGTTGCCGTAGCTTACCACCAGGATCACGGCCGCGTTCACCAGGACGAACCCGAGGGCGAGCTGTAGTGCCACGAGCCCGGAGAGGAAGCGGTTACGGCTGGCGCCGCCGCCCCGGGCGAGCCGGCCGTGCTTGATGACTTCGGCCAGGTCGGTGCGGGACGCGAGGAGGGAGGGCGCGAGGCCCACCAGCAGGCCGGTGACCACGGTCACCACCACCGCGAAGGCCAGCACCTGGGGGTTGACGCCGATGCCCACGGCCCGGGGCACGCTCTCCGGGATGAGGGTTCTGAGGGTACCCACCCCCCAGTAGGCCAGCAACACGCCGCCGATGCCGCCGATGCCGGAAAGCAGGAAACTCTCTGTGAGAAGCTGGCGCACCAGCCCTCGTCCTCCCGCCCCCATGGACGCGCGGATGGCGAATTCCGGTGCCCGGTTCATCCCCCTTGCCAGCAGCATGCTGGCCACGTTGGCGCAGGCCACCAGGAGCACCAACCCCACGATGGCCAGCAGGAAGAAGAGCGCGGAGCGCACACGGGCCAGGGTGCGCTGCATCATGGGCTCGATCCACATGCGAGTCCGGGAGTTGGTGTCCGGGTAGGCTTCGGCGAGCTGTGCCGCGATCACGGCCAACTCGGCCTCGCCGTCGTCGGGCGTGATGCCCTCTGCCAGCCGACCGATGGCGCCGAGCCAGTGTCTGGACCGCAGCGCGTCGTCCCGGGAGAGGACCAGCGGCGCCCACGCTCGACTATCGTCTCGCCCTCCCCATGGCGTGGGGAAGCGGAAGGACTCGGGCATGACGCCCACGATCTCCCACGGCTCGCCGTTGACGTTGACCTGCTGGCCGACCACGTCGGGGTCGGCCCCGAACTGGCTTTGCCAGAGGCCGTGGCTCAGGACCAGGACCCGATGGTCTCCCTCCGCCTCTTCGTCCTCGGTGAAGAGCCGTCCCCGGGCCGGCGGCACGCCCAGCAGCTCGAGCAGGCTCGCGGTGCAGTAAGCGCCCCGCACCCGAACTGGCTCACCCCCGCCAGCCAGGTTGAACCAGCGATGGGTGAGCACCCCGAACTCCGCCAGGGACTCGGATTGCTCCCGCACGTCGAAGTAGTCCGGCGAGGTGAAGGGCTGGTACCAGCGGCCGTCCGGCGGCGTCTCCCAGACCGCAACCAGCCGGTCCGGCTCGGCGTACGGCAGCGGGCGCAACACGATGCCTTCCAGTACAGAGAAGATCGCGACGTTGGCGCCGATGGCCACGGCGATGGTGAGAATCAGAAGCACCGAGAATCCGGGATGACGGATGAGCTGTCGCAGCGCGAAGCGGAGATCCTGAATGAGCCTGTCGGACATGGTCGGGCCTGCGGGTATCGGTTCCGTGGGGCACACCCCGCCCCCGGGGCGCCCAAGCCCTCTGAACGGTTAGATGGCTTTTGCGGGAAAGGGGTTGGGGCGAGGCGTCACACGACGCTCCATGTCCGGGCCTGGGGCCGCCCGAAGCTGGCGACCCCGGGGCGAAGCAGAGTGAGGAGCCGGATCCTCACCCGGCCTGCGAGGGCAGCGCCCGACGGCTCCGGGAGGCCGTATCAGCCCGCTAGAACCGGGAAGCTTGGAGCTCCACGTCCGCCTCCGCCCAGGCACTCCGGTAGCGGGCCCAAACCTCCTCGGCCTCGGTGGTCTTCCCCTGCGCTTCGAGGCTGGTGGCGAGTCCGAAGAGGGACCAGCCGTTCTCCGGGAAGCGGTACAGGTCCTCGCGGTACGCCTCTTCCGCCTCCGCTGGCTGCCCAGCTTCCAGGTACGCGTGTCCGAGGGAATGGCGAACCGGATAGTACCACAGGGGTGGCTCGTCGTAGAGCAGGGAGTCCTCGAGGTCCGCCGCCGACTGGAAGTGCCGCACCGCCCCTTCCGGATCCCCGGAACGCAACGCGATCTCGCCGGCCAGAACGTGGGGAGCGATGTGGGGGATGGGGTTAATCGCCGGCCCGCCGTTGATGGCTGCTGCCCGCGTCTGGATCTCTGTCAGGATCTCGCGGGCCTCGCCTGACCTCCCGAGTGCGGCCAGCGCCGCGCCACGGGCGTATTGTGCCAGGATCGATGCCTGCTGGAGTTCCTCAGGAGGCATAGTCTCGGCGAGGACCTCCTCCCAGTGTCCGAAGGTGAGGAGGGTGAGGTGGGGGAGCACCACCGCGTTCTGGATCCAGTAGACCTCACGGGCGACCTCGGCCGGCACCTTCGGGGCCACGACACGCGACGCCTCCAACGCCTTGTCGCTCATTCCCGCCATCGTCGCGGCGAAGGCCATGAAGTGGTAGTTGTGTGGGTAGTACGCCCCCGTGTACAGAGAGGGGATGGCCCCCATGTCGACCATGAACGACTCGTCGGAGTGGACCGCATGCTCGTTCGCACGCACGGCGTCGGCATAGCGGCCGACTCGGATGTAGATGTGTCCCGGCATGTGCACGATGTGACCGGCACCGGGCATGAGCGCCGCGAGGCGGTCGGCGCACTCCACCGCCTTCTCCGGAAACGCGGCTTCCATCAGGTGGATGTAGTAGTGGCACGCTCCGGGGTTGTTGGGGTCGACGGACAACGCCCGGCTCAGCGTCTGGGCGATGCGCTCCGTGCCAGGTAGCGGCTTCCGGTCTTCGTAGCCCCCCTCCCAGTAGTTCCAAGGGCTCAGGTTCATGAGAGCCGCACCCAGAAGCGTGAGCACGTCCGGGTCCCCGCCGTGTGTCTCGGCGACCTGCTCCATCGCCCGTGCATAGGCCGAGTCCAGGGCCACCCGGTCCTTCGCAGGATCCGGCCCGTACCTTTGAGCCAGGGCCTCGATCAGGTGCCGTTCCACCGGAGTCGCGGTCCCAGCCCGCTGGAGAGCCTCGCGGGAGGCCTGGAAGGCGCGCCGGCCTGACTCCTCCGTCATGGGAGCGTTTATGTTGTGTCCCGAAGCGAGGGCGACTCCCCACCAGCACATGGCGCAGTCGGGGTCATGCCGGAGAGCCTCCTGGTAGGAGCGGATTGCCTCGGCGTGGTTGAACGCGTACTGGAGGCGGAGGCCCTGATCGAAATACGGCTGGGCCTCGGGAGACGAAGTCGTGATGGGTAGGTGGTGATTCCCGAGGTCAGCGTGGAGGGGGACGCTGCTCGCCTCCTGCTGGTCGTGGCCGGCATGCGCGTGTTCCTGGGCCGCTCCCGCCGACCCGCCTACGGCGAGCAAGGTGAGCAGGACGCCGATGGACTTCCTCCTGGCTTTCATGGAACACCTCCTGTATTCTTATGTATACTGACTAGTCGGTACAGTAATGATCGGTGCGGGCCGCTGTCAAGAAGAATGTTCGAAGGACGACCATGAGAATGGATCCGTGATTATGGGAAGTTTCGAGGGTCCCCGACCCCTTTCGGATCGTTAGACTGATTAGTATGTTTTCCGCGTCTCACGGGAGGAGAGATGCCGCGGGACGGCCAGATCACCAAGCAGAACATCCTGGACGCGGCCGAGAAGGCAGTTCTGGAACGGGGCTTCGCTGGAACATCCGTGGATGAGATCCTCGAGCGAGCCAGCATTAGCCGGGGCACGTTCTTCTACCACTTCCCCACCAAGGATGACCTCGCCCGCGCCCTGATCCACCGGCATGCGGCCACGGATCGGGAGATGGTGGAGAGGTTCATGGAGCGGGCCGAAAGGCTGGCACGGGATCCACTTCAGCAGGTGCTCGTCTTCATCGGCCTCTACATCGAGGTACTCGAGGAGATGGAGGACCTGGCTCCCGGATGCCTCTTCGCGTCCTTCTCGTACGAGGCCGGCCTGTTCGATGAGGAGACGAAGGCAATGATCCAGGAAGCGGTGGATCACTGGCGCGATCGAGTGGGCACCAAGCTCCAGCGGGCCATCGAGCGTCATCCGCCGCGAATCGCCGTGAATGGAGAGACGCTCGCCGACCTGGCCTATTCGGTGTTCGAGGGGGCGATGATCATGGCCCGGGTCCGGAAGGACCCGCGCATCATGGCCGAGCACCTGAGCCAGTACCGGAACTACCTGGAGCTGGCGTTCGGAGTCGTTGAGGGGGCGGAAGTGAGCGGGGGCGACTGACTCTCACGCGGTGGATCGAATGGTCGTCTACGTTGTCTTCGGCGGGCGCTCCGGCGAACACGAGAGCTCCGTCACATCGGCCCAAGCCGTACTCGATTGCCTGGATCGGAGCCGATACGACGTCGTATCGATCGGCATCACCAGAGAGGGTCGCTGGCTGCTCGTCGACGATGTTGCGAGTGTGGTCAGCGACGGCGGGGAGGTTCTCGAGGGCACATCCATCGAGGAGTCTGGCGACCCTGTTCTCCAGGCCCTTATCCGGCCGCCCAATCGGGGGCGAGCCCGTGCGCGCCGTTCCGACGACGGACGATCGCGGGGGGGCCCTCCGGCGGTCTTCTTCCCGGTCCTCCCCGGGACGTACGGTGAGGACGGAACCATTCAGGGTGCCTTCGAGACGGCCGCTGTCCCGTATGTGGGCGCCGGCGTGCTGGCCTCGGCTCTAGCCATGGATAAGGTCGCGGCGAAGGCTGCCTTCCAGCAGGCGGGGCTTCCCGTGGCCCCGTACAGCCTGGTGCTCCGCTCAACGTGGGAGAGAGATCCCACCGCAGTGGTCTGCGCGCTCGAGCGAGACTTCGAATACCCCGTGTTCGTCAAGCCGGCGAACTCGGGATCGAGCCTGGGGGTCAACAAGGCTCACGACCGGCACGGCCTGGTGGGGGCGCTGAGCGAGGCGGCGGAATGGGATCGTAGGCTCGTCGTCGAGACCGCGATCGACGGGCGCGAGATCGAGCTGGGAGTACTTGGCAACGAAGATCCCCTGGTTTCCATTCCCGGCGAGGTCGTGCCGAGCGCCGGGTTCTACGACTACCGCGACAAGCACATCGACGACACGGCCCGCGAGTTGATTCCTGCTCCCCTCACGCCGGACCAGACGCGAGCGGCGCAGGAGCTGTCACTCTCCGCGTTCAAGGCGTTGGATTGCTGCGGAATGGCGCGGGTCGACCTGCTGCTCGATCGCGGCAGCGGCCAGCTCTGGGTCAACGAGGTCAACACGCTGCCGGCGTTCCGCCGTAAGAGCATGTTCCCGAGGCTCTTCGAAGCGATGGGATACACGTACGCCCAGATCCTGGACCAGCTGGTGGAGCTGGCGTTGACGCGCTGGTCCGACCGAAGGCGGAACCGGATCCGTCCCGACGAGACCGCGGCGTCCCGCCGGTAGTTCCTCGGAACGCTCGGATAGCGGCTTGGCCCACGTAGCGACCGTCGTGGAAGGCCGGTCTTGCCGGTGTCGTTTCGATCGAACCGTGACGAAGGGGAGGAGTTGCGGGTGAGGGCGCTCGTCTGTACCGACAGGTCCGCACGGGATCGCAAAACCCTGGCTGCGGTCCGGTCGCTCGGCCGTGCAGGCTGGCACGTGGACGTGGCGGCCGACCGCATGTTCTCCGAGCCGATGCTCTCACGCTACTGCCGGAAGAGGGTCAGACTCCGTGTGGCCTTCGACAACCCCGGGCCATTCCTGGACAGCCTACTCGAGTACCTGAGCAAGCACGAGTACGACGCGGTCCTGCCGCTTACGGACCACACGATGATCGCTTTGTCGTTGCATCGGGAAAGGCTCCGTCCAGCCGTCCCCGTTGCAGTGCCACCCGCCGAGGCGATCCGCATCGCAGGGGACAAGCTCGCGACCCAGCAGCTGGCTGTGAGGATCGGAATCAGGACGCCACGAACGTACGCGCCGGAGAGCCAGGAACAGCTCGACGAGATCGCCGAAACGGTGGCCTATCCCGCCATTTACAAGATCCGAGGCGGCGGCGGGGCTGAGGGTCTGCGGATCGCCGCGGATCCATCAGAGCTCCGCAAGGCCTATCGGGAGCGGCCGCCCGAGATCGACGATCTGCTCTGGGACTATCGTCCGCTGATCCAGGAGCTCGTCCCGGGAGAGCAAGCCGATGCATGTATGCTCTTCAGCAACGGCGAGCCGCGCGCTGTGGTCACGCAGCGTCGCCTGCGCATGTATCCGGAGACCGGCGGGGCCGGCACGGTGATCGAGACCACCCGCGACCCCGAAGTGCGAGAACTTGGTGTGAAGCTCTTTCGGGCTCTGGAGTGGCACGGGCCAGGTCAGGCCGAGTTCCGGGTCGACTCTCGTGATGGGACACCGACCCTGCTGGAGATCAATGGCCGATTCTGGGGGAGCACGGATCTGGGGGCTCGAGCCGGGGTCGATTTTCCGCTCCTCACCGCACAGTTGGCCCGGGATGGGGACGTGGAGCCAGTCCTCGACCACGAGGTGGGGGTTCGATACCGCTGGCCTCTTCCATTCGGCGTTGTGGCCGTGCTGCGGGGTTTGAACCGGAGGGAGGCCCTATCCACATTCTTCATGCCGGCCCGGGGAGTTCACTCGGATATCTCCCTTTCCGACCCCTTACCGACCCTAGGTCAGCTCTGGTGGGCGGTGAAAGAGCTGACCAGGGGGTAGCGTCTCCCCGTGCGGGACTCCTGCTCGGGCCCGCGGCGATACCCGCCGCTGCGAGATGTCCCCGGCGAACCTATGCGTAGTGGATGGCGTCTTCGAGGTCGATCCGAACCAAGGGGCCGAGACTAGGGTGGACCACCGCGGATCTTGAGAGCGCCAGTCCTCTAGTCTGCCCTAAGCGCGCTCATGGGATCCACCGAGGCCGCCCGCCGGGCAGGCAGGAAGTTGGCCAGACCCGCCACGGCGCACAGGAGAGCCGGAATGCCCAGGAACGTCACCGGGTCCAGCGAGCTCACGCCATAGAGGAAGCTCTGCGCAAAGCGGCTGACGAAGATCGCCGCCCCTAGCCCCAGCACCACGCCGGTCCCGACGAGCCGCATTCCCTTCCACAGCACCATGCGCACGACCCGGGAGCGATCAGCTCCCAGCGCCACGCGGATACCGATCTCGCGCCTGCGGCGGCTCACCGAGTAGGCCATCACCGAATAGATGCCCACCGCGGCCAGGATCATGCCCAGGATCCCGAAGATCCCCAGCGTGACCCCGCCGAGACGGGCGGGAAAGAGGGCGATTCCCAGCTGGTTGTTCATGGTCCGCAGATCCGCCACCGGCATCGCCGGATCCAGGCGCTCCACCTCCCGGCGAACCAGACGGGCCAGGGCCGAGGGATCACCCTCCGTGCGCAGATGGACGGTCATGGGGAAGGACCAGAGCTGCGCATGGGGGAAGTACATGAAGTCCAGCGGATCCTCGCCGAGACTTTGATACTTCCCTGTCTTCACCACCCCCACCACCTCCCACTCCGAGCCGGCGGTCTCCACGATCTTCCCGATGGCGCTCTCCCCCGGCCAGAAGCGGTCCGCCATGTGCTGGTTCACCACGATCACCGGGCGGCCCTCGCGGGTATCCTCGTCGCCAAACCCCCGGCCGGCGTGGAGGGGGATCCCCATGGCCTCGAAGTAGCCGGGGGTGGCCGAGTTGTAGCGGATGGACATCCCCTCGTTGGGAGCCGGCTCGTATCCGGGGATGCTCACTCCTCGGTCCGAGCTGCTGAAGGTCAGGGGCACCCGTGCGGCCAATCCCACGGCGCGCACGCCGGGGAGGGCCTCCAGCCCCGCCTCGATCTCCCGGTAGAAGACCTCGGCACGCTCCCGGTCGTATCCCTGGAGCCCCGGGTCCACGGACGCGAGGAGCAGGTTGTCGGACTCGAACCCCTTGTCCAGGGCGGTCGCGGCCTGGAGACCCCTCAGGAAGAGTCCCGATCCGATGAGAAGCACGATGGAAAGGGTGGTCTGAGCCACCACCAGCACCGCGCCGGAGCGGCTCCTTCCGGCCAGCTCCAGGGAGGCCTCTCCCTTCAGCGCGGAGACGAACTCGGGCTTCGACGCCTGGAGGGCCGGAGCGAGCCCGAACACGATCCCGGTTGCCAGGGCCAGCGCCGCCGTGAAAAGCAGCACGTTCCGGTCCAGGCGGAGGTCGAAGTCCACCGGAAAGTCCAAGGGCAAGCTCAGAGAGTTGCCAATGGCGATGGCTCCGTAGGCGAGGCCGAGCCCGGCCGCGCCGGCCACGGCGGCGAACAGGACGCTCTCGGTGAGGAGCTGAGACACGATGCGGCCTCGGCGGGCCCCCAGGCTCAGACGGATTCCCATCTCCTTGCGGCGCTCGCTGGCCCGCGCCAGGAAGAGGTTGGCCACGTTGATACAGGCGATGAGGAGAAGGAAGGCCACGACCGCCATCGTCACCGCGGACATCCCCACCTGGGAGGCCCGGAAGATGGGGTGGATCCCGGCCTCCCGCTGGGGCACGAGGTGGATGCCGGAGTCCTCGTAGTGGTCCGGGTACTCCTCCCGCATCTGCAGGATGAAGGCGTCCAGGTTCTCTCTCGCCCGCTCGACGGTGACACCCGGAGCCATCCGTGCCACCACGTTGAGCCAGTTGTTCCCCCGCGCCTCGATGAGGTCGAAGCCGGGGATGAGCTCCCGCTGCATCATGAGCGGCGCGTAGACCGGGGGGTCCACCAGGGGCATGGCACCCTGGAACTCCTCGGCGGCGACCCCCACCACGGTGAAGGGCCGGTTGTTGATGCTGATGCTGCGGCCCATCACCGACGGGTCGCTTCCGAAGCGCGTCTGCCAGAACGAATGACCCAGCACCACCACCGGGTGTGCCCCGGGGCCCGTGGACTCGTCTTTCGTGAACCCACGCCCCAGGGCCATCCGGGCCCCGAGCACGTCGAAGAAGTTCGCCGACACCATGTTGCCCAGGATGCGCTGGTTCCGGCCTTCGGCGCTGAGACTCAAGGTGACGAAGGTCCACGAGGCCACCTTGCCCTCGAACGCTTCTACCCGGTCGCGAAGGTCCTGGTAGTGGGGGATCGAGTTGGAGCCGTAGACCATGTCCCCGGGCCAGCTACGGTAGAGCTGCACCAGCTCGGAGTCCTGACGCACGCCTGGAAGGGGCCGGAACAGGACGGCGTGCACCGCGCTGAAGACCGCCGCGTTGAGCCCGATGCCCAGCGCCAGCGTGAAGACTGCGGCGGCTGTGAACAGCGGGCTCTTGAACAGCATCCTGAACGCGAAGCGGAGATCGTGGAGGAAGTTGTCCATTATCCTTCTCGGGTCGGAACGAGGTGGTCCTCAGCACTGCGGGCCCGCCCGCGTGCCTCGAGAAGTCAGGGCGTACCCATGGCCATACCCTCGGGCTCCCGGTCGTCATGCGGCCGTCCACGACAAGAACATTCTGGGGGCGAGGGCCACCGCTCCATACGGCGCCTCCCCGGACCTGGTTTCGGTGGCGGCGGCGATCCCCCTTCACCGGGGCCGGCACCCCCCGTCGACAATCCGATCGTGACGGACTACTCTTGGCTCCACTCGATCCTGGCCCCCTGGCCTCCAGCACGTCGCGGACCGACCCTTCGCTCAGTGTAGGTCCGCTCGCCTGGTCCTACGTCGGGCGGCTAACACCGCCAGGAGCAGAGACTGACCCCAATGAGAGCGAGTTGAGAGTCGTGTTCCTGGAGCGCACGGTAGGAAGTCTATCGGAGCCCCTCACCGGTCGGCGGTGGGGCGCGGAGGCGATCATGGATCGGGTCCGCCAACGGGCGCAGGAACTCGCCTCCAGAGGAATGGAACGCGGCGACCGCGTCTTCCTGCACGATGGCAACACCCTCGAGTTCTTCGCGGATCTGCTCGCTGTCTGGTGGCTCGGAGGTTGCGTCATTCCCATTGACGGCCGCCTGACCCCATTCGAAGTGGAAACGCTCGCCCGGGCCGCCCGACCGCGGTTCTCTCTGTGGAGGGACACGCCGGACGAGGCCCCGGCCGGCTCTCTCACGGCGGAGGGCGTCGAGATCCTGGGAGGCCTGGAGCCCTCGCCGGCGCCGACCGAGTTTCCCCCGAGTCCGCTGCTCCTGGAAGACGATGCCCTCATTCTCTTTACCTCCGGTACGACCGGGGATCCCAAAGGGGTCGTGCACACACACCGGTCCCTGCGGGCGCGCTGGACCTCGCTGCGGGAGAACCTCGGGACGAAGAAGTACCGCAACACCCTGTGCCTTCTGCCCACGCACTTCGGTCACGGGCTCATCTGCAATTGCCTCTTCCCCTGGCTTTCCGGTCAGAACCTGTTCCTGCTCCCGCCCTTCCGGGCAGACGTCATCACGGGCCTCGGCCGCATCGTGGACGAGAACGAGATCACCTTCATGTCGTCCGTCCCGTCCGTCTGGCGCCTCGCCCTGAAGGTCGCGAGACCACCGGAAGGGGGGACTCTCAACCGGGTGTTCTGCGGATCCGCGCCCCTCTCGGCCCACATGTGGCGCGACATCCAACGGTGGAGCGGCACTTCCGACGTGATGAACTCGTATGGGATCACGGAGACCGGTAGCTGGGTGGCCGGCACCACGGTAGAGGGGTTCGTCCCGGAGGATGGGCTCATCGGTCGGCCCTGGGGGGCGGTGGTGCGCATTCTGGGGAGCGCCAGCACGGATCCGGCGCCAAGCTTCCAGGCGGAATGCCCGCCGGGCGAACAGGGATACGTTTGGCTGAACACGCCCGCGCTGATGAGAGGGTACCTGGACCGTGACGATCTGACGGCGCAGGTGGTGCGGCAGGGATGGTTCATGACCGGCGACATCGGGCTCATCGACGACCGGGGCCTGCTCTTCCTGAGAGGCCGGGAGCGGGAGGAGATCAACAAGGGAGGGATGAAGGTCTATCCTGGAGACATCGACTCGGTGGCCGAGGAGTCCCGGTCCGTGAGCGATGTCTGCGCGTTTGCCGTGGAGGACGAGCTGTATGGCCAGAACGTGGGCATCGCCGTGGTCATGACCGAGTCGGACGAGCCATTGGTGCGTCGACTGGTGGACTTCATGAGTGATCGCCTGGCCAAGCATCAGATGCCGGTGCGGTGGTATCTGCTCGAGGAAATCCCCCGCACATCCCGAGGAAAGGTCAACCGGGAGAGGGTCGCCGAGTACTGTTCGACCCTGTCGCCCATGCGGCTCCCGCAGCGGTGAGGTCAGAGCGGATGTCCACGAAGGATCGACTCCTGGCCTTCATCCGGAAAGCCGACGTCCAGATCGAGGGCGAGGTGAGCACCGACCTCTCCCTCCTGAAATCGGGGATCTTCGACTCCATTGCTCTCTTCCGGCTCGTGGAGTGGATCCAGGACGAGATCGGCGCTCCCGTGGATCTCTCGGAGGTGGAGCTGCCCGATGACTGGGATACCGTCGACGATATCGTCCGCTTCATCGACAGCCGGCGAGCGGGCCGAATCGGGACGTAGGGCCTTGGAACCGCGAGATCACGCTCTCCGGAGGTGAGGGTGTCCGCAGCCGACTACGACATCGTCCGCTACGCCCCGCGCTACAAGGAGCAGATCGCCGCCCTCCCCACGACCTTGTGGAGCACGGACCCCGCCCTGAACCTCTCGTATTTCGAGTGGAAGTACGAGCAGAATCCGTACGTGGATGAGCCTCTGTTCTATCTGGCGCTGCGCGGGGGAAGGGTGGTGGCGATGCGGGGCGCCTACGGGGCCGTGTGGGAGGCAGGCCCCGATCGGGCGACGGTTTCGGTGCCTTGTTTCGCGGATCTGCTCATCGAGCCCGAGCATCGCAACCGTGGCCTTGTCACGCGAATCATGGAAGAGGCGCTGTCGCACTTCGAGGAGCTGGGGCTGGAGTACGCGTTCAGTCCCAGCGCGAACTGGGTCACCGCACTCGCGTCGAAGGCCATGGGCTGGCGGGAGATGGGACCTCTCCGGGCCATGCGGCTCGCGCAGCCGCCCCCATTCCTCGCGCGCCTCAGGAAGTCGGCCCCCACCGGGCAGTTGGCGCGCATCAGGGAGAGGGTGGCCCGGATCCCGGGATCCCGACGAACGTACCGGACCGTGCGGGGTCTGGCTGCTCGGGCCCGGCGCTTCCGGCCGCTCGCGGCCTCCAGAGTCCGTGATGGCGAATCGGACACCGCGTTTTCCGCGTTCGATTCCAGGGTGAATCGGAGGAGAGGGGAAGGTGGCGTCTCGGCCTCCCGCGAAGCGCGACCCGAGGCCATGGCGGCACTGGTGAAGGAGGGAGGCGGCGATGGGCGAATCCGACACGTGCGTGACCCTGCATACTTCGCCTGGCGGTTCCGGAACCCGCTCCGCAGGTACCGCTTCCTCCTCAGCGAAGACCAGAGCCTGAACGGGTATCTGGTGCTGGGGTCTTCGGTCCAGGTTTCCGCCCGTCAGGCCAGCATCCTGGACTGGGAGGGCGCGGATTCCCGTGCCCGTGCCGGCCTGCTTCGCGCTGCGATCGAGTGGGGCGATTTCCAATCCCTCACGATCTGGTCTGAGAGCCTTCCCGCCGAGACGAGGACGCTGCTGGAGGCGGAGGGGTTCCACCTCATCGAATACGGCGACGATCTCAGAGTCGACCGACCCCGGATCCTGGTCCGGTCGGTGGGGAAGAGGGACCCGAGGGATTGGAAGCTCGGGGACCGCCCCCTACTGGAACGGGCGAGCTGGGACGTAAGGATGGCCTACTCGGACGCCTACTAGCGTGTTCGTGGCCCTGTATTCAGGTCGGACTTCAGTCCTCAATCGCTACGACTCCGCGCAATTGCCATAGTCCTCGCAGTAAAGCTTTCCAGGTCACCGTGAACAGCGGGTTGTTCACGTCATGATCCGTTCCAAGGACGAAACATGGGTACGGGGGCCCCGTGAGATCGGGATACGAGTCCGCCCAGTCCTGCCCTGGGTTGTAGGGCCCCCAGCTGACGGTTTTCCCGGTCGGGTTGGGCACACCCGATGCCTGAACCGTCAACTTGGCGTTCATGTTCGGGCTGAACGTCGCGACCTCCGTCCCGCATAGCAGCGCTGATTCGGGCCAGTCCGGGGGGAACCAATTCCCTAAGCCGTCGCTGACGCCGCACCCCCAGTCACCGCGCCAGACCGTGGCACCGTTGTTATCGGCACCGACCATCAGGAGGGCTCCCACATCGACGTCGTCCGTGGCCGTCGGTGGCGGCTCACAGGCGAGCAAGAGCCCGCCGGCGGCAACTGAGGTAACAACTGTGAGCCAACTCATAGTCACACCTCCAGGATAAAGGGTGGGGGCACACCAACGCGTGTTGGAGGTCCAGCGGTCTTGTCGTCTGGTGGGCGTCTTGCAACGGTGTCTGCCACCATCAATGACGCACGCGCATTGCCTCCGCTGCTCCCAACAACGGGCTGATGGGCGCAGTCGTCCGACGCAGCCCGGGCGTGCCACCGGCGGCATCAGGTACACGTCACTGGCTCTGGAAGCGGGGCGGTCGGTCCAGCGATCCAGCCGCCGGTGGTGGGAGTCCAGCAGGAGGTTCTGCTCAGCCGGGTAGCTGAGCGGCCGCGATAACGTCGAGATTGGGCAGCATGATGATCTCTATTCTGCGGTTCCGGCGCCGATCCTAACGATCCGTAGTGTCTGCGACCGGTTGGAACTCGCCATAACCTGCGACCGGTTGGAACTCGCCATAACCAGCCCCTGAGAGATTCTCTGCCGGAACACCTTGGTCCACGAGGACGTGCACGACCGAGAGCGCACGGGCGGTCGAGAGTTCCCAGTTCGATGGGAAGCGGTCGGTCGCGATGGGAACGTTGTCCGTGTGCCCCTCGACCTGGAAGCGACGGTCATCGAACTCCGCCAGAACGGTGCCCACTTCGGTGATCGTTCGGATCCCATCGGCTGACAGCCTCGCGCTGCCTGACTGGAACAGAATGTCCTGAGGCAGTTGAATTACCAGGCGTCCCCGGTTGATGGCGACGCTGAGCCGACCCGCGTCGATGAGTGACCGGAATCTCCCCAGGACTTCCTCGTAGATCGCGTTGCGCTGTCTCACCTCGCGCTCGATTTCCGTCAGCGCCCGCAGGCGCTGCTCCAAGCGCCGATACTCGCTCCCCCGCTGCGATAGCAGAAGCTCGAGCCGGTCGATCTCGGTGCGTGCCTCGCTGAAACGGGACTCGGCGACGAGCCGCCGTTCCTCGGTGCGCTCCAGCCGGGCCTCGAGGTCTGCAATCCGCTCGGCGAGTCGCGCCTGCTCCTCCGCGCGGGCACGCGTCTCTTCTGCCAGGCGCGCTTGCCAGCGCTCGTTGTCGGCGGCCATCTCCTCCCTAAGGGCCTGCTGGTCCACGCGGGCACGGGCGAGGTCGGCGACGACGACCTGATGAGTGCTTTTCTTGACGCAGCCCCCGAGCGCGAGGGCGACCATCGCGAAACGCAGCGAGGTTAGTGGGCGATTCATCGGAGTCCCTTGGTGTGAGGTGGAGCTTCCGGGCATGTTGCGACATACACACGACCGTCCGAGCCGGATCACCCGCGCTCAACGGAGCGGCGGAGGACGCGCGACGGCATCGCGATGCCGGATGACATCCGGCGTCAATAACTCAAAAGAACCCAACGCCGCCTCAGCCGCCGACCGACCCTGGGGTGAGCGATGCCCGCCCCGCCCGGATCAGCTCCATCAAGAGCTGGTCTCTATGGGCAATCATGCGGCGGGCGAGGAATCGGTACAAGCGGAGACGTTGCGCCGCGGGGAGGGGAGCTCGGCTCATGGCCACCGCGTATCCCCACGTCTGTCGGCACAAACGCAGCGCGATGCTCCGCGGGGCTTCAGGATTGTAGAAGCGGACCCGATCCTCGTGAGTCAGGTTCTTCGACGCGGCGGGATGGAGTCGCCGCCGGAAGAGCCGTTGGGGGATCTCGAAGAACTTCCCGTGGAGGGAGAGTTCTGCCTGCCAGGGAAGATCCGAGCCCACGTACGATCCCATTGGGCGGACCCGGCGGACGACCTCGGTGCGCATCAGCCCGTACATGGCGTTGCAGAGGCCGATGTTCTCCACGAAGTGCACGAACCGGTCGCTGGGCCTATCCTCCGTCAGATTCAGCCGGTCATCGTACTCCGATATCACGGCTCCCTCCTCGTCGATGAGAAGGGTCTTCCCATAGGCGAGAACCACGTCGGAATGGCGGTCGAGAACCTCGATGCCGGCTTCCAGATACCCTGGATCGGACAGATCATCGGCGGGGGACCAGCGGAAGTACTCTGTGTCCGCCATGCGGAACACATGGTTGTAGTTCCGGGCAGCGCCGCGGTTCTGGGCGCTGCTCACGACCCGGACGCGGGGGTCTCTTCGCGAATATTCCTGGGCGATCTCGGAGGTCCGGTCGGTGGAGGCATTGTCCGAGACGATGATTTGAAAGTCCGTGAACGTCTGCTCCAGGAGCGAGTCCAGAGTCGACGCCAGGAAGCGCTCACCGTTGAAGACGGGGACTCCGACGGTCACCCGAGGTGCCATGACATCCTCTCGCTGCCTTCCGAGTGACGGGCAGGCTGCCCGGGAGCCCCGAAGACCGGAAGCTTCGCCGGAGGTCAACCAGCCTGTCGAGCGGCGTTCGCCTTGATGGCTTCTCGGAAGAAGTGTGCCAGGCCAGGCCGGACCTTCTCGTAGGTCTCCTTGAAGCGTGCGTCCCCCACGTACATCTCGCCCAGACCCGTGTGCATGGAGTGGGAGCACGGGTAGAACCAGCGGTCCATCATGAGCCGGTGCTGTTCCGCCTCCTCCGTCGCGCGAGGATCGTCAGCGAGCACGCCGGCATCGAGCAACCCGGCCAGACGGTCGTTGATCTCATCCGCCTCCCTCTTCATCGCTTCCCAGTCTTGTTTCTCGTACGACGCCGTTCGCCGCGCCGACTCCCTGTACGCCTCGGAATGGCCCCAGCGCTCCTGGACCTCGTCCTCATATCGCGCAGGGTCGAAGTCGCCGAAGACCTCGAACATCTCTGATCTGTCCATGACGGTGCCTCTTCCCATCCCGTCGATTGCCTTGTCGACGGCTGCGATCATCTTCCGGAGTTGTGCCGATCGGTCCACCAGCATCCGGCGCTGCAGCCGCAGCGCCTCGAGGCGGTCGAACGAAGGATCGTGCATGATCCTTCCGATCTCTTGCAGCGCGAAACCGAGCTCTCTGAAGAAGAGGATCTGTTGCAGCGTCACCAGGTCGTCGTCGCTGTAGAGCCGGTACCCCGCATGCGAGCGCTCAGAGGGTGGAAGCAGACCGATCCGGTCGTAGTGATGCAGCGTCCGGACGCTGACTCCCGCCAGTGCGGCCACCTCGCCTACCTTGAGTCCCATCGCTCCCACCTCCGCACTAAGGATAAAGCCTGACGTAACGTCAGGGTCAAGGGTGGCTTTGGGAGGACTAGCGGTTCCCCCTCAGCTTGCGATCGAAGAAGTCGACGGTGGCCCGGTATGCCGCCAGCCAGTTCCGGTGGAGCAGAAACCCGTGTACCTCGTCGGGAAACATGAGCTGCTCGAACTCGACACCCTGATTCCGCAGCAGCTCCACCAGCTCTACCGTCTCGGCAATGTTGACGTTGCGGTCGTCATCTCCATGGATGAAGAGGACCGGCGAGCGCCAGTCCTCCACCCAGGCCATGGGAGAGGCTTCGAACGCCACCCGGGCGATCTCGGGATGATGCGTGGGCTCGTAGGACGGGACGAAGTTCCGGATTCCGGTGTTCCAGTCATGCACCCCGTGGAAGTCCACGCCCGCGGCGAACAGGTCCGACGCCCGGGCGAGCCCCAGGGCGGTGAGATATCCCCCGTAGGAGCCGCCCCACAGACCGATGCGCTCCGGATCCACGTCCGGCCGGCTCTGGAGGTAGAGGCCTGCCCCGACGACGTCGTTCAGCTCGCTGCCGCCGGAAGCTCCATAGTTCAGGGCCTCCCGGAATTCCATCCCGTATCCGATCCCGCTCCTGTAGTTGACGGAGAGCACCACGTAGCCCTGGCTCGCCAGGTACTGGTTCATGGCGTAGGCATTGTGGTAGTAGCCCCGGTGGTGCCAGGAGAGGAGCATCTGCCGCCGGGACCCGCCGTGGAAGAACAGGAGGGCGGGAAGACGCTCGCCGGGCCTCAGATCCCGAGGCAGAAACAGCTGGCCGTGGATCTGGAGCCCGTCCGCCGCCGAGAAGACCACGGGCTCCGGATCGACAAGCTCCCCGATGGGGAAGTCGTCCGGGAGCGCCATCGGAGCCAACCGCCGGCTTGCAGCCGTCCCCACCTGGATCCAGGCGTGAGCCGGAAGCCTCGGCGCCGAGCCCAGGTAGGCGAGAACGCCCCCATCCGAGGTCATCACCGGGGACCATTCCACGCCCATTCCGCCCGTAACGGGCTGGGGGCGCCCTCCTGAGACCGGAACCCGCCAGAGGTGCTGCCGGTCGACGTCGTCCTGGTTGGAGGAGAACAACACCTCCCGGCCGTCCGGGCTAAGAGACGCGAACTGCACCTCGAACTCGCCTGGCGTGAGAAGGATGGCCTCCTCCCCGGGCGACACGGAGTAGAGGTGGGTCCAGCCATCTCCCTCCCAGGGAAAGACCAGGCGATCCCCTTCGCTCCACATGACCTGGTGTTGCGCCGAGATGGAGCGGTAGACGCTGCCCACCCCTTCCCGGGCCCTCCACACCTCTCGCCCCCGACCGCTCTCCACGTCTGCCACCCGGATGGACCAGGGGTGGCCCCGACGCCGCGGAAAGAAGGGAAGCTCATCCCGGACGTTGGGTTGCCGGATGAAGGCGACGCGCCGGCTATCCGGAGCCCAGGCCGGACTGCCGTCCCGGTCCACGGACGGGTCCAGGTAGAGGAGCTTTCGAGACTCCAGGTCGTAGACCCCCACGAAGGAGTGGTTTCCCCGGCTGGCTACGAAGGCGATCCTGGATCCGTCGGGAGACCAGCTCGGGGGGCCGGCTCCCCGGCGCACGTGGAAGAGTCTCTCGGCCTCGGCCGATCCATCCAGAAGGGCCGTGTGGATCTGTCCGTCCTTCAGGAACGCCGCCCGGTCGCCCCGAGGGGAGACCGCCGGAGAGCTTCCTTCGGCGAGCTTGGCCGGTTCGCCGCCGTCGGTGCCCAGGATCCAGAGCCCGCGATCCACACCCTGGGGGTCCAGGGCCGGATTGGGAAGATCACCCGCGCGATTGGGAGCGCCACCCCGCACGAAGACCAGCCTGGCTCCGTCCGGAGTGAACTGAAGGTCGGTGATCTCCTGCCCGTCGTCCTCCGCATAGGCGGTGACCTGTCGGCCCTGGAAGTCCGGGGGGGCCGCCAGCCACACGTTTCGTCGCCCCTCGGCGTTCTGGATCCAGGCCACGGAGCCTCCGGAGGGAGCCGCCACCAGACCGGAGGGGAAGGGTGCGCTCAGGATCTGGTCCAGGGAGAAGCGCTCCTGGGCCGCGACGCCCTGCCCCGTCCCGAACGGGGCCGGGAGAGGGGAGGCCAGGAGGAGCGGGACCGGAAGGGCGAGCCAGAGGCGACGGTTGGAGGGGAAGAGCTTCCGCACCGGGATCACTCCTGAGACTAGTGCAAGGCAGTCATCGAACACGCCCAAGGGGCGCCCAACGGGAGAGGAAGTCAACCGGCCCGGTCGCCCAGGGCAAGCGCCAGGAGCTTTCGTGCCGCCTGGCTCCGATCGCGAGCTGCTGAGCGTCCCGAAACGCCGACCCTCGGGGTGCCGTAGGGTGCGACATGGCGAAGCCTCCAGCTTCATCCGATTGACGCGACAGGAGCCCGGACATGTTCGGCGCCTTCAGATCCATCCGATCCCTGGCCTTCAAGCTCGCTCGCACTCCCACCTTCACGGCCGTCGCCGTCGTGACCCTCGCCGTGGGCATCGGCGCCAACACGGCCATCTTCAGCGTGGTGAACGGGGTGTTGCTGAAACCGCTTCCCTATCCCGAGCCGGATCGGTTGGTGACGGTCGGGCCCACGGCGCCGGGGCTGGGGTACGACCAGATCAGCCTCTCCGACGCGACCTACTTCTACTTCCGGGAGAATAACCGGACGCTGGAGAACCTGGCGGCCTGGAACACGCCCACCCGGAATCTGACGGGCCTGGAGCGGCCTCTGCGTCTCGACGTGGCCGCGGTGACCCACACGATCTTCCGGACGCTGCGAGTCAGTCCGGCCCTGGGTCGGCCCTTCGTCGAGGACGACGACCTGCCGGGAGCGGCCGCCGTGGCCGTTCTGACCCACGATCTCTGGGCGGAGACCTTCGGCTCCGATCCCTCGGTTCTGGGCCGCACCATCCTGCTGGACGGGTCCTCCACGGAGATCATCGGAGTCATGCCCCCGGGTTTCGAGATCCCCACGGAGTCCTTGGATCTCCTGATTCCACTGCGCCTCGATCCGGCGGCGCCTCCCCAGCTCAACCACTATCTCTCGGGGATCGGCCGGCTGGCGCCGGGCGTGACCGTGGAGGAGGCGAGCCGGGATCTGGACCGGGTGGGCAAGACCGTGGTCGAGGCCTTCCCCGATACGTACACCCCTCAGATGAACGAGGAGGCCCGGTTCGGCGGCTCGGCCACCTCGCTCCGAACGGAGATCGTGGGCGACGTCACCACTGCCCTGTGGGTGATCCTGGGAACGGTGGGATTCGTGCTCCTCATCGCCTGCGCGAACGTGGCCAACCTCTTCCTGGTCCGTGCCGAGGGCCGCCAGCGGGAGATCGCCCTCCGCACGGCCCTGGGCGCGGACTTTCGGTCGCTGGCCCGCTACTTCCTGAGCGAGAGCATGGGCCTGGCCGTGATGGGCGGAGTCCTGGGGATCCTGCTGGCCTACGTGGGGCTTCGGGTCCTGCTGGCCACGGCGCCTGACACCATCCCTCGCCTGGGCGAGGTGGGCATCGACCTCACGGTTCTGCTGTTCACCGGCGGGATCTCCGTGCTGGCGGGCCTCCTATTCGGGGCCTTTCCCCTCATCCGATACGGGCATCCCAACCTGGTGTCAGCTCTCAAGGAGGGAGGCCGGGGCACCACGTCGGGCAAGCCTGGGCATGGAGCCCGGAATGCCATGGTAGTGGGACAGGTGGCGCTGGCGCTGATGCTGCTGGCAGGCGCGGGACTGATGCTGCGGAGCTTCCAGGCCCTGCGCTCCGTGGATCCAGGCTTCGACGCCGAGAACGTGCTCACGCTCAGGATCGCCCTGCCCTCGGCGGACTATCCCGATCGGGGGGCGATCTCACCGTTCTACGAAACCCTGCTGGACGGCATCCGCGCCTTGCCGGGTGTGCGAGCGGCGGGATCCGTCACTGGCCTGCCTCTTGCGGGGGATCGGACCAGCGACAGCATCATCATTCCGGAGGACAATCCTACGCCGGAGGGGGAGATGCCTCCCCTGGCCAACACCCAGTTCGCGGGACCCGGATACTTCGAAGCCATGGGAATCCGGGTGCTGGAGGGAACAGCCTTCGAGCCCAGTGACGCGTACGAGTCGTCTGGAGGCGTGGTGATCACCCAGGCTCTCGCGCGGAAGTTTTGGCCGGACGAGAATGCCGTCGGCAAGCGGGTGCAGCGGTCCTGGGGCGAGCCGTGGTACCAGGTCATCGGTGTGATCGAGGACGTGCGCGAGCGATCGCTGGTCGACGATCACCGACAGCTCGTCTACTGGCCGGTCCGCCCGCTGGCCGATGAGGAAGGCGGGTTTCCCTGGGCCGCTCCGGGCCGGGCTCTGGTCATCAGGACGGACGTGGATCCCCTCTCCCTGGTGCCCGCCGTGCGCCGGGAGATCTGGGCGATGGATCCCAACCTGCCCATTGCGGACATCCGGACCATGGAGCGGATCGTGGGGCGGTCCATGGCCCGCACCAGCTTCACCACCCTGCTCCTGGCCATCGCGGCTGTAGTGGCGCTGATCCTGGGAACCGTCGGGATCTACGGCGTGATCTCGTACGTGGTGAGCCAGCGGACCCAGGAGATCGGCGTGCGGTTGGCCCTGGGGGCGGACCGGCGGCGGGTGGAGGCCATGGTGCTCCGGCAGGGTGCGCTCCTGGCGGGCCTGGGCATCTTCGTTGGCGTGGTTGGCGCCGGGGCGCTCACACGAGTCATGGCGAGCCTGCTGGTGGAGACAAGCGCCACGGATCCTCTCACCTTCGTTGTCGTGGCGGCCCTCCTGGCGGCTGTAGCCACGACGGCCAGCTGGGTTCCAGCCCGGAGGGCGGCCTCCACCGACCCGATGATCGCGATGCGAGCGGAGTAGAGGGTGCGCACTGTTGTCCTCCTCTTGGCGACCGCCCTCGTCGCCCTGACCGCCTGCGGCGACGGCTCGACCGCGCCCGACGACGACCCCGCGGACATCGACCGGCACGAGAAGATTCCTTCGGACGTGGTGAAGGGGACGCCCCAGAACGACCACTTCCCGCCCATTCTCCACTCCGATGAGTTCGAGGAGCCCGTGCCGGCGCCCGTCGTCAACACCGCTGGGGCCGAGGACTCTCCCTTCATCCCGGCCAGCGGCTCGGAGATGTACTTCTTCTTCGCCGCAGACGTGCGACGGGACCCCTCCATCCAGATCCGGGACCCGGTGAACGGGATCTGGGTGTCGAGGCGGGTAGGTGGGTCGTGGCAGGAGGCGGAGCTGGTGCTCCTCCAGGATCCGGATGAGCTGGCTCTGAACGGGTGTCCCTTTGTGTCCGGTGACGAGATGATCTTCTGCACCGCCCGTGAGGGCTACGCGGGTGTCCAGTGGCTTCAGGCGGAGTACAGAGACGGAGAGTGGACCAACTGGGCTCATCTCCAGTATCCCGCTGCTTTCGATGTGGGCGAGCTGCACATCGAGGGGGATGAGCTGTATTACGGATCCCCTAGATCAGGGGGCCAGGGTGGGCAGGACATCTGGATGCTGACGCGGGTGGGAGGGGAGTGGGCGGACCCGGTTAACGTGGCCGCCGTCAACACGGCCGATAACGAGACGCTGCCCTACGTCACTCCGGGAGGAGCCGAGCTCTGGATCACCCGTTGGTATCAGGGAACTCCGGCCCTCTTCCGTTCCAGGAGGGTCGACGGGCAATGGCAGGAGGCGGAGCTCATTGTATCCCGGTTCGCCGGCGAGCCGACCCTGGATCCCCAGGGCAACGTGTACTTCGTCCACCACTTCTACGACGACGGCGTGATGATCGAGGCCGACATCTACGTTGCGTATCGGAAGTAGCAGAGTAGACGGATTCAGGACGAGTCCGGCGGCCGGAAGATCGCTGTTCAACGGGGCTGCGATCGACCCAGCCCCATGGCATCCAAGACGGCTTCCGCCATTTCCCCGCGCAGCTCGCTGATCACACCGGCCATCCCCGGATCGTCGACGAGATTCCGGGTCTCGTAGGGATCGTCGACGAGGTCGTACAGCTCGCTCTCGTCCGGGTGTTGCATCCAGTGCACGTACTTGTACCGGCGGGTCCGGAGGGCCCGGTAGTCCATATCGAGCAGCCAAGGAAAGGGATTCTCGTAGGTGTAGAACTCGATCAGGACGGACTGGCGCCAATCGGTGGTCGTCCCCAGCAGAAGGGGCACGAGGGACCGGCCCTGAATGTGCTCGCCGATGGGAGTACCGGCGATGTCGAGCACCGTCGGCGCGATATCCACGGAGACGACCAGGTCCTCGATGCGGGATCCGGCACTCGCCAGGGTGGGGTAGCGAACCAGCAGGGGCGCCTTGATGGACTCCTCGTAAGGAAGGCGACGCTCGAGCGAGAGGCCGTGCTCGCCGTAGAAGAAGCCGTTGTCGCTGGTCAAGAGAACGAAGGTATCGTCCAGGATGCCCCTGGCATCGAGCACCTCCATGATCCGGCCCAGACCGTCATCGACAGCGAGAAGCATCTCCGCACGACGCCGGATCGTCTCTTCTCGCGTCCCAGGATCGAGCTCCCGCTCGCCGAACATGTCGAGCATCTCGTCCGAGTATTTGTTGGTCAGCGCCCTGCGCAGCGCCGGCTTGCCGGTGAGCTCGTCCAGGGACGAGACAACGTTCGCCCGGCGAGGGAACATCTCGTCCTCGTATCGCCCCAGATGGCGGGGCGCCGGCACATAGCCTCTTGGAACGGAGAGGTCCACGGAGCCGTCGTCGAGCTGCCGGGCGTCGGGATGAATGGCCTTGTGTCCGATGTAGAGGAAGAACGGCTGATCCCGCTCGCGCTCGATGAACATAACGGCCCGATCCGTGAGGACATCGGTGATGTACCCTTCGACCGTGTGAATGCGACCGTCCTCGTACAGCTCGGGATCGATGGTGCGCCCTTGTCCCGGAATTGCCGCCCAGTGGTCGAACCCCGGCCGGGGTGTGGGGTCGTTCCCCATGTGCCACTTGCCCAGGAAGGCAGTCTCGTAGCCATCACTCTGCAGCGCTTGAGGGAAGGTCCGGAGCCGGTGGCTCATCCGGTTCCGCGCCACGTTGTCGATGATCCCGTGGCGCGATGGATACTGGCCCGTGAGGATTGAGGCTCGATTGGGCGAGCAGAGTGGCACGGAGTGAAACGCGTTCGTGAACAACGCACCCTCGTGCGCCAGTCGGTCAATATGGGGGGTCTCGAGGTAGGGATGCCCCGCCACGCCGAGCTCGTCCCAACGAAGGTCGTCGACCACGATGACGACGATGTTGGGGCGTCGCTCCGGGTCAACGGAGTACCCACTCGCCTCCGCGGCCTCTCGTGATTGGGGAGCGTTGCAGGCCAGCAGAGCAACGAGCAGAACGGCGAACAGCACCAGACGGAACATGCCGGGGGGCTCCTTCGCGAGCTTCGGGTCACACTGAGGCGTCGGTCACACGGAAGAATACGGACCACCGACGAACGGGGCGAGAACGGGGCTCGTGTGAGGTTTCCGACCGCCCTGGAGGGACGTTTGACAGGGCCCTGGCGGCGGGCCATCATGCCTCCCGCGACGCTCCACGACCTTTCGCCGAAAGGAGCCAGATATGGACGTTGTCGTGATGGGCGTCGGGGTGTCCGGGTGCTTCCCGACCTCCGACGGCCTGTCCTACCGTGAGCTCATCGCGAGGGCCGCGACGATGGCCTACGACGACGCGGGCATCACTGCCGATCAGCTGGATGGGGCGGTGTCCGTGGAGGAGGATTTCGTCTCCGGATATTCCATCGCTGACGAATACGTTCCCGACCAGCTGGGCGTGGTGCGCAAGCCCGTCTACACGATCTGCGGGGACTACCTTCACGGCATCTGTTCGGCGGTAATGCAGATCAGGACGGGCCGGTTCAAGCGGCTCGTGGTGGAGTCCTACAGCAAGGCGAGCAACATCCTCACCAAGGACGAGCTGCTGGCCTTCGCCTATGACCCGGTCTTCAACCGGCTCGGGGTGACGCCGCACTACTTGGCCGGCATCGAGATGCAGCAGCTGATTCTACAGACCGACTGGAG
>JBDHKE010000045.1:0-25020 GCA_039586555.1 Gemmatimonadota bacterium
GTCATCGTCGGCTTGCACGAGAGTGGCGAGGACCCGCTCCCCCGCGTCTCGAAGGTGGAGTAGCGCGCGTCCCAGCACGAACTCCCCCTCCTCGTCTTCAACCCAGCCCAGTCGGAGGATGCCGCTATCCGCGGTCAGGACCCTGAACGTGATCGCGTCCTCACCCGCCACCCAGGTTCCTTCCCACTCTTCCGGGTCGAGCGTCACCGGATCTCCGCCGATGGGGCGATCGACGTACACCGCCTCGCAGGCGGAAGACCCAAGAACGAGGAGACCCAACCAAGCAGCGCGCATGCAGCTCATCTTCCACCTCCGGTCTACATGAATCTACGGCGGACGGGCTTCATGTCACCCATCACCGTGACCACGACTCGCTGACCTGTAGCGGACCGGCGAGCAGTCTCCGATGTGCCCTGTGCGGCAATCGTCTCTGGACGTAGTTTGGCGGCGAGCCCGGACTTCCCGAGGTTCCGGCCACGGCGTCTGCGCAGCGCCCACGCTCGCCCGATGGAGGAGTTGCTCCATGCAGCACGGCTCATGCACCACCGATGGCTTCGCTGTCTCCAGGGATCGCCAAGCCCCGCGTACCCGGCGCGAGGCCGCTTCTGGCCATCGCCGCGCCCTCCCCAGGGCCTACCGCCTGGTCACCACCCTGCCCCTCACCTCCCTCCTGGTCCTCGTGCTGGCGAGCGGTCAGGCGGTCGGCTCACAGGCTACCGCCCAGGTCTCCGGGGACCCGGTCTTCCCCGGGACTCGTTGGGAGTACGTGTGGCGAAGCCCGGAATCCCTGGAGGCTTACGGTTGGTCTTCCGAGGGCCTGCAGCAGGCCTGGGAGTTCGTCCGTGACAGCGCCAACACCACGGGACTGATGGTGGTGGACGGGGGCCGGGTGGTGTTTCAGTTCGGGGACGTCGAGGATCTCTCCTACCTGGCCTCGGTGCGCAAGAGCGTCCTGGCCATGCTGTACGGCAAGCATGTCGAAGACGGAACGATCGACCTGGAACGGACCCTGGAAGAGCTGGGGGTGGACGACATCGGCGGCCTCCTGGGCGTCGAGAAGCAGGCCACCATCCACCACCTCATCACCGCACGCTCCGGCGTCTACCACCCCGCCTCCAACGGCGGCGACAACCTGGCGGACGCTCCCGAGCGAGGGTCCCAGCAGCCGGGAACGTACATGCTCTACAGCAACTGGGACTTCAACGCCTCAGGTGCCATCTTCGAACAGCTCACCGGGGTCAACATCTACGACGCGCTGGAGGAGCAGCTGGCCATTCCCCTGGGCTTTCAGGACTGGAACCGGGCCGTCCAGCGGAAGAGGGGGAACCTGGCGATCTCCCGGAACCCGGCCTACCACATGTGGATCTCCACCCGGGACATGGCCCGGATCGGCTACCTCATGCTCCGGGAGGGTCGCTGGGAAGACGAACAGGTCATCTCCCGGGACTGGGTCCGCCGCATCTCCAGCGTCGTTACGCCTCTGGAGGAGATGAATCCCAGCCGCCGCCGGGAGGGCTACCTGGGCTACGGCTACATGTGGTGGGTCTTCGACGGACCCGGGGCCGCGGGCCCCTTCGAGGGAGCGTACACGGCACGGGGCGCCGTGGGTCAGTGGATTACCGTGATGCCGGCGGTAGACCTCGTGATCGCCCACAAGACCAACTCGGTGTACAGCCGAACCACGAGCTGGTGGTCGTGGGAGCGGTTCATCGAGCTGCTGCTGGAGTCCAAGGACGGGGTGGAGATGGACGGCCCTTATCCGTGGAGGTGAAAGGGCCGCGCCCGAGACGCGCCCAGGATGGCCTGCGGGCGGGACCGCATCTGTGATCCACGCCGGAGCCGGCTCCCCCGTCAGGTAGTGAGTCGCTCCAGCCGATGAATCAGCTCTGCCTGGTCGGCGGCGTCCGAGACGCCCAGGATGGCCTGCGGCGTTCTCCTGAGCCCGGCCAGGCCCCGATACGGGATCTCCCGGTGGAGGAGCGTCTCCCCGTCGTGCTCCAGGGATTCCCACTCGCCTGCCAATCCATCCCACACGGAATCGAGCGAGGACCCGGCCTCCGGGAGCACCACGAATCCCTGCCAGCGCTGGCCGCCCTCGTCCGAGTATTCCGCATAGAGACAGTGGGTGAGCTCGGAAAGCCCTAGGAATCCCTGGGTCTGATATCCCTCGCTGCCCGCGACCCTACCCTCCTGAGGCAACAGCTCGAGCTGGGAGGGATAGGCTGCCTCGCCCGGGAGCGTCCGGGCGATCGCCTCGAGCAGGGCGCCTCCGGTCGCTGCCGTCAGCTCTCCCTCGACGACATTCACCTTGGCGTAGGTGCCGCCCTTCAGCAGCAGCGCCTGATACGGAGGAGAAACCACCGCCTCGGTGGCCTCCGGCAGCGGCGCACCCCCTTCCGGACGCTCCCGGCTGAAGATGCCGAAGGCGTTCAGGGGTGTGCCCATGTCGTAAATATCCACCGTCACCACCAGATCCTCCGAGGCGAGGTCGGCGGTCCGGCAGGTCTGCACGTCGTACTCGACGAACAGCTCGGCGGCGCCGTCGATGTACTCCCAGAGAGTGTCGGCGTCGTAGACCCTTACGTCGCCCGTCCGCGTCCAACCCTCCACTTGCGGGAAATCCACGCCCCCCTCCGAGCAGGACAGGAAAAGGGCCACCAGGATCAGGACCGTCAGAGGAGACATCCGCTTCGTTGCGTACACTCCTAACCTCCATGCGCGGGGGGGCGGTGCGGCCCCGGTCGTGGAGCCCCACTTCGATGAGGGACTGTCCCCGGTCCAGGCGCCGCGCTGGCCAGCGGGGCCCCGCCCGTAGACTCGCATCAGGCCAGGGTCAAGAGCGCGTGCGCCTGAAGCATGTGGGACTGTATGTCGATCCCATAGGGGCAGGTGCCATCACAGGGCGCCACGCACTCGAGGCAAGGCGATGCGCCCCCCCCTTGCAGGCTGGCATACTTCATCATGGCGTACTTCTCGCGCCCCTGCCCCTCGTAATAGTAGGCGTATCGCATGATGGTGCTCACCGGCACGGCTGAAGGACAGCCCTGAACGCACAGGTGGCACCCGTGACGACAGTATTGGTCGGTCAGGGCCAGCTCACACTCCTTCAGCATCCGGTCCTCGACCGCGCTGAGCGGAGTGCCCGACAGCGCAACCACCTGGTCCACCAGGCGGAAGTCGGTAAACGCGATGCAGGCGGTGTGCATGTCGGGATTCTGGATCACCCAGTGGATGCTGCCGATCCGGAGCTGCTCTTCCGTCTGCAACCCGTACCGTTCCACGAAGGGCCGGGTGCGGTCGTAGAGATCCTTCTGGCGCTGCGCCTGAGCCCCGAGCCGCTCCAGAGCGCTCTCGCGGCTGGCACCCCGGCGAGTGAAGCGCTCGAGGTACTGCTCCTGGCGCTCCGTGAGGTTGTTCCGGTCCACTGGCTCGTAGCGGAGAACGCCGGGCGCCGTCTTCATGGCGGTGGTCCCCACGTTGTTGGCCTTGCAGGTCGCCAGGATCCGGTCGGCCTCGTCATGGTTCAGGAAGTTGTAGACCATGAGAACCAGGTCGAAGCGACCGTCCTCCGCCGTCGCCGTGAGCACGTCACCCATGCTGCCCTGGTCCGGCCTCTGAGGGCCGTGATAGGAGATGCCCGTATACCGGACCCTCCCCTCCGCCTTGAGGGTGGCCATGGCGGCGTGGAAGCCGGGATGGCTCAGGGCCTCCACGGTCTCGGGGCCGTGAATGGAGTACCCGTCCACGTAGTCGGTCCGCAGTCGCTCCAGGCTTCGGCGGACCCGATCTACGATGGT
The DNA here is from genome assembly GCA_039586555.1 of Gemmatimonadota bacterium. Lineage (GTDB taxonomy): Bacteria > Gemmatimonadota > Gemmatimonadetes > Longimicrobiales > Gaopeijiaceae > JBDHKE01. The sequence continues at coordinate 3,798 of JBDHKE010000045.1, forward strand.
GGCTTCGGTGTCCCCTTCGCCGACGCGCCCCTTGGAAGTGATGAAGATTCGACCGCGGTCCATGTGCTGCATCGCCTCGCCGATGGCGCGCTCGGCAGCTCCGTTTCCGTAACCCTCCGCGGTATCGAAGTAGTTGACTCCCTTGTCGTACGCGTACCGAACCACGGCGGACTCCCGCAGCGGTACGGTTCCCATGCCAACATCGGTCACCTGAAACCCCGTCCTGCCCAGGGTCCGGTACCGCTGGACGCGCACGTTCCCGCCGCCCACCGTGGGGAACAGGCCTCCACCGGTGCTGGCGGCGGCAGGTGTAGCGTCCTCTCCGAGGATGGCCCCCCCGGCCAGGGCCGCGCCCCCCGCCCTCACGAAGTTCCTGCGAGAGATCGATCCGCGCACGGCCTGTGATGAGGATTCCTCGGTCATGACCAGTCTCCTGTGGGCTTGTTCATGCCAGCTTCAGATTCCGATGCGCTCGGGCCAGCAGTGCCTGGACGGGCACACCGTAGGGACACGCGGACTCACAGGGGCCGGAGCAATCCCAGCACCTTTCTGCCCTGGCGGTGGTGAGGCCCGCGTACTTCTCCATGGCCTGCTTCTCCCGCCCCTGCGCCTCGAAGTAGTGATTGTACCGCATGATGGTGTTCACGGGCACCTGGCGCGGGCAGGCCGGCTCACAGATCCCGCAGGCGTGCCGGCAGTAGTACCGCCCCATCAGGGCTGCGTAGCTCCCTAGCACCGAGCTCTCGGTATCCGAGAGCTTCTGGCCGGACAGGGCAACGAAGGCCTCCAGCGCATCGAAGGTGTTGATGGTGGGGCAGACGGAGTGAACGCCGGGGTGGTCGAGAACGAACTTGATCGCGGCGTCGCGCACCTCGGCCTCTGACTGGAGACCATGGCGTTCTTTGAACTCGTCCGCGGCCTCGGCCCACGACTGATACTCCCGGGCCATCTTCTCCACCGCCTCGGGGATCTCCTGGCCGCGCCGCTGGGCGCTTTCCAGATAGCCGCTCACCGCGGCGGCGAAACTCACGGGGTTCGTCTTCATCAGCGTGACACCCATGTCCCGGCCCTTGCACGCCTCGATGATCCGTTCACCCTGCTCCTTCTGCAGGAAGTTGTACGCGAACAGCGTCATGTCGAATCGGCCGTCCGCCGCCGCCGCGCCGATGACATCCTCCATGGGATGTTCGATTCGGCCCGCCAGAGAATGTTGTATGCCGTGATTGGAAAGGCCGGTGAATCGGACTTTTCCCTCCGCCTTCAGCTCCTCGACGGCCGCGTGAAAGCCCTCGTTCCTGACCTCTTCGACCCTCGGTGTCATATGGATCATCAGGCAATCCACATAGTCCGTCTTCAGCCTTTCCAGGCACTGACGTATGCGGCGCTCGATGTCATCCTTTGTGGCCGCGCCAATGGAGAGGTTGAGCTTGGTGGTCAGGAAGATGGACCGGCGGTCCCGGTTCCTCAGCGCCTCCCCGATGGTCCGTTCCGACTGTCCATTCCCGTAGTGCTCGGCCGTGTCGATGTAGTTGATCCCCATATCGAGGGCGACTTCCAGCACGTTGGAGTTGGTGAGGTTTCCGGCCCCATAGCCGATGTCCGAGACCCGGAAGCCCGTCCGCCCAGCGTTCGGTATTCACGGACGCGCATCTCCTGGGCTCGATGGTGGGGGAGTCCGGAAGAGGTCGGGGAGTCCGAGATTCGCCCGGCTCCCACGGCAGCCATGCCGGTGAACTTCAGGAAGCCGCGACGGCTGACCCGGTCTTCTGAGCTCATCACCGACTCCGGCTCGAGAGATTCGTCTTATGTGCCCGGCCCCTCCCGGTGATGCCTTCGATTCACTGTAGGGTCTCGTGCATCGGCTCGCCAGGTGGTACCGACTCATTTTGCGGGCGCGGTGAGGTGGATTCTCCTTGTGTCGCGCCACGACTTCTGGGCCCCGGGAGGCGAGCCCGTGGGAGTCCTCGCGAGCGGTTTGCTGGTACTGACCGGGAAGCGTAAACTGAGCGAGGAGTCCGAGACGGCAGGAATGAGATGGAACGTCGCGATTTCCTCAAGCAGACGGCGCCCGCCATGGCCCTGGCGGCGGTGAGCGGTACGACCGGATTGGCCTTCCATAACCGCGACACGACGCGGCGGCGGACCGTCGTGACGAAGACTGCCGACTTCGAAGTCTCCGCCGATCCGAACCTACCCGCACTGACCCTGGCGAGAAACACCGATCCGACCCTGGCACTGAACGCCGCCCTGGACGGCATCGGTGGAATCGCCCGGTTCGTTCGCCCGGGCGAGACGGTGACGGTCAAGCCCAACGTCGGATGGGACCGGGCTCCGGCTCAGGGTGCCAATACCCACCCCGCCCTGGTTGGTGAGATGGTCCGGCTCTGCCTCGCCGCCGGCGCCGCGCAGGTGATCGTCACGGACGTGAGCTGCAACGATCCCCGACGCAGCTTTCTACGGTCCGGCATTCGGGAGGCCGCCGAGGGGGCGGGAGCCAGAGTGATCCTGCCGGCCAAGGAGGACTTCCTGGAAACCGAGCTGGGCGGTGAGGTTCTCACCCGGTGGCCGGTGCTGAAGTATTTCATCGAGACCGACCGTTTCATCAACATGCCGATCGTCAAGCAACACTCCCTGACCCGCAGCACGGTGGGGATGAAGAACCTGTACGGCATACTGGGCGGACGGCGAAACCGTCTCCACCAGGAGATCGATCAGTCGATCGTCGATCTCGCCGCCTTTGTCCGGCCGACCCTGACGGTGGTGGACGCAACCCGGGTCCTTCTCAGGGGCGGTCCTCAGGGAGGATCGCTGGATGACGTGTCCATCGAGAACACGGTCATGTGCGCCACCGATCTGGTGGCCGCGGACTCCAGAGCCGTGGAGTTTCTCGGCGTGAGCGGGAATCAGATCGGGCATGTCGCGCTGGCGGGGGAGTCGGGGCTGGGCTCGCTGGATTATCGCGCCGCCGGATACAAAGAGATCGTGTGATGACGGTCCCCACCCCATGACCGTCAAGAACGTCCGGAACCTCCGGCGAATCTCCCAGGTCGCCTTCCTCCTCGTCTTTCTCTGGCTGATTCTCAAGACGACCTTCGAGGTCGACTTCAGCCCCGCCGAGGCATCTGAGATTCAGCTGCCTTACCCGGTCTCCATCGCCCTCGAATTCGATCCACTCGCGGCTCTGATGACGCTGCTAGCCAGCGGCACGCTTCACGAAGGACTGCTCTGGTCTCTGGTGATCGTGATCCCGACGATCTTCATTGGCCGGTTCTTCTGCGGTTGGATATGCCCGCTGGGCAGTCTGAATCACTGGACGTCGGAGATCCGCTCCGAGCGGCGGTCCCACCGTGGCAAGGGGAAACAGGAGTCCAACCGGTACAAACCCTATCAGCGGATCAAGTACTACGTCCTGTTCTTCTGCCTTGGGACGGCGATTCTGGGCAGTCTTCAGGCGGGACTGCTGGACCCGCTTCCGCTCCTGGCTCGCTCGGTGGGGACCGCTCTGCTGCCGACGCTCCACACCGGCGCGTTGGCGGTGGTATCATGGGCGCAAGGCACCGGAATCGGCCCACTGGCCTTTGCCGCTCAGGGATTCTACGATCTGCTGGCCGCCACGCTGCTACCCTTCCGGCAGGCACATTTTCATGCGGTGGTGGGGATCGGCCTCGTGTTCGTGACGATCCTGGCCCTCAACCGGGTCATCACCCGGTTCTGGTGCCGGGGTCTATGCCCTCTCGGGGCGCTGCTGGGTCTTTTCTCCCGGTTCGCAATCTTCGGTCTCTCGAAGGACGAGAAGGTCTGCAGCCACTGCAATCGGTGCCTCCTCTCCTGCCAGGGCGGGGACAACCCGGACGTGGGAAGCGAGTGGCGGCAGTCGGAGTGCCATCTCTGTCTCAACTGCCAGGCCGTCTGCCCGGAGGGATCGCTCAGGTTCGGGTTCTTCCCCAACCAGAAGGAGACGAAGACCAATCCCGCGGGGACCCGGAAGGTGGACGTGACCCGGCGCAAGGTGCTGGCCTCGCTCTTCGGCGGTGTCGCCCTGGTGCCGCTCTTCCGCTCGGGGGATGTTCACGAGGTCAATCGGTCGCCGACGCTGGTGCGGCCGCCGGGTTCGCTTCCCGAGGAGGATTTCCTGGGTCGGTGCATCCGCTGTGGCCAGTGCATGCGGGTGTGCCCCAACAATGCCTTGCACCCCACCTTGCTGGAGTCCGGGCTGGAAGGCCTCTGGACCCCGGTTCTGATCCCCCAGATCGGCTACTGCGAGCCCACCTGTACCCTCTGTGGCCAGGTCTGCCCCACCGGAGCGATCGGCGAGCTCACGCTCACGCAGAAGGTCGGCGATGACCAGACAGCCCCGAACCGGATTGGAACGGCGTTCGTCGATCGAGGCCGCTGTCTGGCCTGGGCCATGGCCACCCCTTGCATCGTCTGCGAGGAATGGTGCCCCACGACACCCAAGGCGGTGTATCTTCGCGAGGAGGTCGCCATCGACAGGGAGGGCACCGAGGTGAGCGTCCAGAGGCCTCACGTGGACGCTTCACTCTGTACCGGATGCGGTGCCTGCGAGTACGCCTGTCCGGTGTATGACCGAAAGGCGATCTACATCACCTCGGTAGGCGAATCCCGCTCTGAGACCAACCAGATCCTGCTGGAGAGACAACGGGCCTGACCGTTCGCGACGGCCCCCGTGCCACCTCGTCAAGCACTTCCATTGTGCAGATCTCGACTCCGTCCACGCTGAGGCGGACGTTCGCTGTTCCTGATACCTGGGCGACGTTCTTGACCGTCAGGTGGACCGTGAGGGGATCACCGACGCGGGCCGTCTCCACCCTCATGCGCCGCAGTGCATAGTCCACCTGAACCGGTGCCTCGGCGATCTCCGCAGTGGTTGCGTCGGTACCCGCCGCACCGCCGTCGTCCATCACCATCAGTGTGACGACGTAGGTCCCTGCAGAGGAGTACGCATGGGTGGGCGTCGCCCCGGTGCCCACCGACCCGTCACCGAAATCCCACGCATACGAGACGATCGCGCCGTCGTCGCTGCTGCCACTGCCATCGAACTGGACGGGCTGGCCGACCGTCCCGGCGTAGGGGCCACCAGCATCTGCGATGGGCGGATCATTGGCTGCGGGCGAGATGTCGGCCGTGGTCTGATCGGAATCCGAGGCACCGTTGTCATCGGTTACGACCAGGGTCACGGTATATGCTCCCGCGCCCGCGTACGCGTGCGTCGGGTTCGGGCCACTGCCTGTGAATCCATCTCCGAAATCCCACTCATAGGAGGCGATGGTGCCATCGTCCGTGCTTCCACCCCCGTCGAACAGGATTCCCACTCCGACCACACCCGAGTACGGCCCGCTCGCATCCGCCACCGGAGGCTGATCGACCGCCTCCACGGAGATGCTCAGAGCGTCGGTATCCGTCTCATCGCCACTGGTGCCGCCTCCGTCTGCAGACAGAGCGGCGCCCCACATGGTATAGGTGCCCGCCGACGACGGCGCCTCCCAGTCGAACTGCCATGAGAGGGTGCCGGTGCCAGACTTCGGCGACTGATGCGTGAGCTCTCCGCCTTCCAGGCGGGTATCCCCTGAAGTGGAGATCAGCGTCCCGCTCTGGACGGCCACGTTCAGACCTCCCCGGGTCTGGTCGGACCCCGCAGCCGGGACCAGCGTCAGCGTGTACGTGCTCGTGGCGCCGGCCGCCACCGTCGTCGGTCCAGCAAGCGTGACGGTGGGAGGGTCGCCGTTGGAGCGGTGGCAGCTGGCGCAGTCGCCGCTCTGGCCGGAGTAGCCGGTGATTCCGCTTCCTTCCTGCTGGGGCTTCAGCAGCTTCGGATTCACCCCCTCCGGCTCCGTCGGGGTGCTCTGATCGGCGCACGCCAGAGCAAGGCCGACAAGAAGAAGAAAGGATGTGGAGGTCCAGACGATACGGCGCGCGGCGGTGCTCATACGTCCTCCTTTTCCCCGAAGGGCGGTGGTTGGATGGTGACGGGAGGAGAATGAATGCCTTGCCTTCTCACCCTGCCCCTGGCCATCGCACTCCTGCGTATCAGCCTCTGCTCATGGGTGAGGCGGACCCGGCCGCCACCTCACAGGTGACCTGACCGAGCCATGGAGGGTAAGCTGCGGGGCTGACTCCCGGGTCAGGACTGTCGTGAGCTGACACCCGGGTTCGAGCGCCGACCTCAGGGAATGATGCGGGCGAGCTCTGGCTCGGCGCCGACGAAGCAAAACGTCCAGATGTAGCCGCCGGCAATTACCAGGTCTCCAAAGACGCAGGGCACCTCGAGCGTGAACAGAACCGTGCCATCCCCGGGGTCCAGGGCGAAGAGTAGGCCGGTCAGCTCGGAGGTGGCCCAGAGATGCACCCCGTCGAAGGAAAGCCCCAGGGGATCCACCGCCCCGCCCGGAGTCTCGAAGTCCGTAATATGGGTGCCCTCCGCCGAGTAGACGTGAATCCGTCCGTCGCCTCCGGAGTCCCCGACAGCGCTCCCGTAATAGAAGCGCTCTCCGTCCCAGGCCAGGCCCGAGCTATGAGCCGAGTACACGACTTCGAAGCTACTCACGATCTCCCCCGTCGCCGGATCCAGCTCGATCAGCTGCGGCCCTCCCAGGAAGTCCGACACCCAGAGCATCTCGCCCACGGCCACCAGCCCTCCGGGCCAGAGGCGTGGAGCCGGGATGGAGCGCAGAGTGTCGCCGCTCGCGGGATCGATCTGATAGATGCGGCCCGTGCCCGGCGCTCCCCAATCGGCCATCCACAGATGCGTACCGTCGTGCGCCAGACCCGTGGAGTTCTCGATGTGGATCGGAATCGTCGCGACGATCATCCCGTGGCGAGTGTCGAGACTGATCTCCACAGAGGCAGCGTCGGACCGCTCGCCGTCGGACACCTCCACGGTCACCTGAATGATCTCGCCTGAATCCTCTCCGAAGCGCCGCGAGGCGGCGGGGGAGGCCGACCAATCGGAGTCCCAGATGCCGTCGGTCTCCCAGTCCCAGCGGAACTGGAGGGGCGGCGGCGGGATCTGCGTGCTGACGCTCGCACTGGCATCGAACTCGAAATCGGTGAGGATCGTGCCGTCAGTCTGGGAGACCTGCAGACTCGCGACGACCTCCGGCTCCTGCAAGAGAGTGGCTGCGAAATCCACCACCCTCGCCTCGGCGACCCCGAGGGTCACAGTGTGGGAGGTGGCGTCGAAACTGTAGAGGGGTGTCGAACCCGCTGACGGAGACCACGGAGGTTCCGGAGCGGAGATCCATGAACCCATAATCCCCGTCCGCACCCGTGGTGGCGGTGTGCAGTGAGTCGGGATTCTCCAATGTCACGGTGACGCCGGGGATGCCCTGGCTGTTCACATGCACGGTGCCCGCGATCGACGCCGTGCGGATGTACTCACCAGAGAAGCTCACGGCCTGCTGCCCCGACCCGCTCACCGTCACGGTCCTGGAGGTTGTGGCGAAGGTCAGGTCGGAGGGGAAGGCGTTGATGGACGCCGTGTAGGTGCCCTCGGGTAGATCCGCGAACGTGACGGTTCCGTTCAGGTCGGTGTTGCCGCTCCGGGAGGAGGGGCCCGACAGGGCGACGGTCACGCCCCCCAGGCCACTGCCTTCGACGGTGACCTGAACCTCCACCGAACCCAGCACAGAGGGGCATGCACCCGGCCGGGCGCACGGATCGCTGACCCCGTCCCCCCCACCCGCGCCCGCCCCCAGGATCAGCGCGGCCAGGAGGTGCAGTCGGAAACGCACGAGTCCGGTGGCCATGGACGTTCTCCAGACAAAGGACTGGCCCTTTGGGTGCAGGAATCCGACCAGAGGACGGCGGACCCGGTGGTCGGATTCTTTGGAGCTCCAAAGTGACCCGTTCTTCCGGCGCGGGGGCCTGATCCAAGATACGCCGCGGACACCGTGGACGCGACCATTTCGCCCTACCCTGGGCCCCGGCGGACTCCTGCTCGCAGGCCGATCTCTGCGGACCAGCGGGCCGCCTCCGCGGACTTCCCCCAACCTGCCTCCGTTGGTCTGGACCGGCTGGAGCTACAGGGAGAGGAGCGCGTTCGTGGTGTCAGGATCCGGCGTGGCGTTCAGCGTCGGCAGGCTTCCAGGATCTCCCTCCGAGCCCGCCGCGGATTGTTGATCACATCGTAGAACTCTTCGACGTAGTCCACGGCCGAATCAATGTTCCGCTCGGTGAGTCCGGACTGCCCCCGAATCAGGTCGAGAATGGCCTCCCGCCGCTCGATCACATGAGCGAATAGGGCGCCGTAATCGATGCGGTCGGAACAGATCCCCCGGAAGAGCCGTTCTCTTACGGAGCGGATCTCGTCGGCGACCTGCGGGTTGGGGCCTGCGTAGGGAGCATTCACCAGCCCGGAGAAGTCGAAATCATACGGGATGGGAAAGTACTCCCGTCCGATCCGCATGGCCTTCACATTGTGGAAGGTGACCATGCTCCAGTCCACATTCCCGATCATGTACTGAAACAGGTACATCAAGCCCGCCTGCTCGGGCTTGAACTCGTCCGCGGGAGCGCTGGACACCTCGATCATGGTTCCGTCCAATCGAGCCGCCATGGCCTCCTCGTCCTCGATGAGGAATGCGGCGCGGGAGAACGGACCCTTCCTTCCATTGGCATGGACGTAGGTGATCCGCGCCAACTGGACCCGGAAGCTCACGTCAGTCAGAAGGTTGTAGATGCGGTACGCCAGATACTCCTCCAGCACGTTCTGCTCGTAGCTGTCCTGGTCCCTGCAGTGGGCGACCACCTTGAGCTTGTCCTGCCCGTCCAGCACCGTGCCTGCGAGCCGGCCCTCTGATAGGTTGAGGCGGATCGGCGGGAAGGGGCATATGCGCCTCTGGAGTCGGAAGTTACCCCGTGTGCGCACCGTCAACGTCGTCGTCACCGGGCTGCCGTCGGAGCCCGCCAGGACCATGCGAGCCGGCCGCTCTTCACTCTCCTGACTCCGGTCCTTGCTCAGCCGGTCGAAGTCCGCCTCCAGGATCAGAGCCAATGGACTCTCGGTGAAGAGCTCTCTCGGCGGGCGTCCCAGACCGTCCAGCTCCAACACGACGGCCTCCAGTGGAATCGGCTCCGACCCAGGCTGACCCGCGCCTTCGAAAGTGGACGGACCACAGGCCACAGCGACCCCGACGGAGAGGAGAAAAGGCCCACCGAGAAGAGAGCGCCACATCGTTGGGTCGCCGGAGGAGGTCACGTCGCTTCCGATCCCAACCGAGATTGGTCCACCAGGAGAAGAGGCGGGGAAGCCGGGCAACGGCCGGCCCTTCTCACACGATTCAGAATAGGGCAAGAGTCTGGGAGAGGCCAGGTTGGGACCACTCCACGGGATGCCGTGATCTGGCTGCCCCTGCCCGGCTGAAAAGCCGCTTCCCCTCGGCTCTGTTTCCGTCCAGGCAGAGGCAATCCGCGAAGGCTTCTCCCTCGTCCCGGTCGTAGACCATGAACGGGAAATCAAAAAGCGGAACCCGCTCTCGTCAAAGGGTGTTCAGGCAGCGAAGGCCCCTGAGAACCGAGGGGCGTGGGCTGGGACCAGAGCCGTCGCCTTCGGTACTCCTCGAGAGTCGCCGCGGGTAGCTTGGGCTGAAGGGCCCCCCAACAGGAAGGGCGCCGATGAAGACCGATCCGCCGCGATATTCCGAGCCAGGGTCCCCGGGACATCCCATGAGGAAGGTTCAGAGCGTGGAGGAGCTGGTGGGCAGGACGCCGCTCCTGCGGCTCAACAGGCTCTTCCCGAGCCACACGGTCTACGCCAAGCTGGAGCTCTTCAACCCCCTGTCCATCAAGGACCGGGCGGTGATGAGCATGATCGCGGGCGGGCTGCGGCGAGGTCACATCGGGCCGGACACCGAGGTCGTGGAAGCCTCATCCGGCAACACCGCCATCGCCATTGCCCTCCTGGGGGCGGTCATGGGCTTCAAGGTCCGCATCTACATGTCGGAGCTGGCGTCGGTGGAGAGGAGGCAGATCCTGTGCGCCTATGGCGCCCGCGTCGTGGTCACGTCAGGTGAGGAGCACACCCGCGGTGCCAGGGAGCGTGCCATCCGATACTGCCGGGAGAACCCGGAACGGGCGTTCTTCCTGAACCAGCACTCCAACGCCGACAACGGCAGAGCCCATTACACCACTACCGGCCCCGAGCTGTGGGAGCAGACCGGGGGCAAGCTGGACGTCATGGTCATCGGATTGGGCACCTCCGGCACCTTTGACGGCCTTTCCACCTACCTGAAGGAGAAGGATCCCACCATACGGATCGTGGGCTTCGAGCCCCGGTCCTCACCGGTGTATTCCGGAGGAGCGCCCGGAAAGCACGCACTCATCGGTATCGGCCCAGGCTTCGTCACCGATAACTTCGAGAGGTCCCGCCAGAACATGGACGAGATGGTCCTGGTACCCGACCAGGCCGCCTTCGATATGACCCGGGAAATCGCCAGGGTCGAGGGCCTTCTGGTCGGCCCGACGTCCGGGGCCGGGGCCTGGGTCTGCTCTCGCTTGGTGGAAAGGGAGGAGATGAGGGACAGGACCCTGGTCTGCATCTTCTGCGACACGGGCGAGCGGTACCTGTCTACCCCAGGGCTCTTCCCGGCCGACAACCTTGAGTTTCAGGAGTAGGGTGGTGGCAGCCGGAGGGCCCTGCCACCGGGCAGCAGGAGCGAGTCGAGGGTTGGGGGGGACGGAGCAATTGGAACTCCAGCCTCACTCCCTCACCGCGGCCACGATCTCGTCGACGAGACCGTACATTCCCGGGGATAGGGACGAGGTGGAGCTGTAGGGGTCGGCGGTGAGCACGACGACCAGATCGTCTCTCTGAACCACGTGGATGATCTGGCCGCCGTGGCCCTCCGCCCGGAACACGCCCTCGGGGAGGAGCCAGAAGTAGTAGCCGTAGTCGCCCTGCGGGGTGTGGGGCGTGCGGGCTTCGTCGATCCACTCGGACGAGACGATCCGTTCCCCGCCGAAGGTGCCGCCCTGGACGAGCATGAGGCCGATCTTCGCCATGTCCCTGGGACGGAGCCACAGCCCGAACGCGCCGAACGTGAGCCCGTCGGCGTGGCGTTCCCATCGGTAGTCCTCGATGCCCAGGGGGCCGAAGAGGTACTGGGCGGCGAGCTGCTCTTCGGTCATCCCCGACACCGCCTGCAGCACGCCGGAGACAAGCTGGGGGTTCCCGTCGTGGTAGTAGAAGGAGGTGCCGGGCGTGAAGACCAGATTCCGGTGCAGGACGTACTCCAGGCTGCTCCCGGTGGAATGGAAAAGCTTGACCGTGTGTACGTCGTTGTCGAACTCGAGCCCCGTCTGCATCGTGAGGACGTGGAAGAGGGTGATGCCCCGCTTCGCCGGGTCGTCGTCGAACGCTTCGGGGATGAAGTCGTAGAGGGGCGTGTGAACCGAGCTCAACAGCCCCTGGTCCAGGGCGATGCCCGTCAGTATTGAGGTGATGCTCTTGGTAGCCGACTGGATGTGATGGGGGCGGCCCCGCTCGCCCGGATCCCGGGCATACCCCTCCGCGACCAACCTGCCATGTCGCACCACCAGCAGGCTGTGCGCCGTGGGATACGCCTCCTGGGAGAACAGTCTACCGTAGACGTCGTCGAGTCTCTCCGGGTCGAGGCCCTCGGCCTCCGGCGTGGAGATCATCCACCCGTCACCGAGAGCCTCAGGCGCGTAGCCGGTGTAGGGGAGCTTGAGGTCCTCGTCGGTGATTCCGCAGGCGGCGACCGCCAAGAGGAGCGAGACCCTTGCGGCGAGCTTATGGGCGCTGTGCATCCTCCGGTCCTCCCGGTTCAGAACACCACGGACACACCCACGGTGTGCCGGAGGGCGTCTACGGCCTCTGAATGCCGCATGCTGTTGTGCAGGTAGCTGATCCTCCAGAACAGGCTCCGGCCCAGACGGGCCGAGTGCCTCGTATACCGAGCGGTGGCATCCAGGGACAGGTGCTCATGGACGGAGGTGAAGGACAGGTTCTCGTGGAGCTTCGCCACGATTGATCCGAATTCGTTGTTGTCGACCTTGTGCAGGATGGGCGCGGCGGGTCTCGACACCAACGCCAGGACCGGGAGAGACACCTGCAGGGTGAGAGACTGACCCTCCCAGCGGCGATAATCGACGATCCCGCTCGGGCCCAGGGAGTATGCCGTGAGCCAGTAGGCGTGGCTGTCGTCCCAGTCCCCGAAGTAGGCCACCTGCGAGAAGAACTCCGCCGTTCCACCCAACAGAAGGTGGAGATCCGGCCCGACGGTCGTCACCTCCCGGGCATGCCGAAACGCGAGCCGAAGATTCGCCGCGAACGAGTTCTTCTCCGATTCGTACCGGCTGGCGACCGGGTTGAACAGCGCCTGGAAGTCGAGGCGGCTCGCCGACGCGGCTCGCGGCCGTTCGTGGAAGAAGCCCAACCAGACGAAGGTGCCGCTGTGCCTGAGCGGGTTCAGCACCTTGTCCTTCAGCTGCAACGAAGTCAGCCCTGCCTCGACACCGAAGGCGTCGGACGAAGCGCGCGCCGGCTCCTCCTGCGCTCCGAGGCTCCGGGGACCACTCAGAACCGCCAGCACCAGGCTCAGAGCGGGAAATGGCTTGGTCATGACCTCCCCGCTGCCGCCTCCGATGGGCGGCAACCTCCGGTGGCAGCATGTGACACCCTGGTAGCTAACACGCTCCCCACGGTCTGGACCGGAAAGAGGTTCCGGCGCCAGTCGATCACCTGCGCCTCCCGGTCGGTGGTGGTGGCATCCAGGCTCAGAGCGGCCTGAGCCGCAATGAGCTGGGCCGGTGCAACAGAATACCGGCACCACAGAATATGGGTCTTGGAGCTGCTTCGCGAGCGGGGAACACTGCCACACCGACGGGGTCTGGGACGTTCATTCCACTCTGATTCAACCGTGACCGATCGGACGGGCGTCCCGCGCATTCCACCACGAAGGGCGGCCTGGCGTCCGCCCCGATCTCAGCAACTTCCTGGAGGAGGAGGACATCATGCGCCGTGCACCGTGGAGCCTCGTAGCTCTGTTCGTCCTGGCCGCCTGTACGGGTGGTGAGCCCCCGGCGGAGGATACTGGCCATCCCGACGATCTCGCCGCCGCGGCCAGCAGCGTGTTCGACGCATCAGGGGCTCCGCTAGGAACCGTGATGCTGGTCCATTCGTGCACCGACGCTGCCGCCGACCACCTGGGGAGGGGCCTGGCGCTACTCCACAGCATGACCTACGAGGAGGCGGAATCCTCCTTCGCCGCGGCAACGGAGGCTGATCCGGACTGTGCCATGGGCTACTGGGGGCAAGCGATGACCTTCGTGCACCCGCTGTGGTCGGATCCGCCGGACGAAGCCACGTTCGAGCGAGGACGGGCCTTGCTGGGCGAGGCTCGCACCCGAGCCGCGACCGAACGTGAGCTCGCATACGTCGATGCGTTGGCCGGCTACTACGACGCGGGCCGCGGCGACTCCGAAATGGCGAACCTCATCGGCTTCGAGGCCGGTTGGCGCGCGTTCCACGAGAGCCATCCGGACGACCCTGAGGGGACTTCCTTCTACGCCCTCGCTCAACTCGGCACGGTGGACCCCGCCGACAAGACCTTCAGCAAGCAGCAGGCAGCGGGCGCCATGGCAGAGCAGGTGCTGGCAGAGATTTCCGACCACCCGGGTGCCCACCACTACATCATCCACGCGTACGACAACCCAGCGCTCTCAGCCCAGGCCGTGGACGTGGCCCGGAGTTACGGAAAGGTGGCGCCCGAGATCCCACACGCCCTACACATGCCGACCCACACCTTCACGCGGCTCGGCCTGTGGCGGGAGTCCATCGACTGGAATCGCCGATCCGCCGACGCCGCGCTGAATCGTCCGGTAGGCGGCAAGATCTCCCTCCACTACTTCCACGCGCTGGACTATCTGGCGTACGCGTACCTCCAGGGAGCCGAAGATCAGAAAGCGCTGGACGTGATGAGGGAGATGGAGGGTGTGGAGCCTCCCTACCAGGCACATCTCGCCAGTGCCTACACCTTCGCCGCGGTGCCCGCCCGCCTCGTGCTGGAAAGGCGCCTGTGGGAGGATGCCGCGGCTCTGGAACCGCGCAGACCCAGCGAATACCCGTGGGAGACCGCGCCCGCCATGGAAGCGATCACCTATTTCGCCAAGGCGTTGGGTGCGGCCAGGAGCGGCCGACTCGCCGAGGCCCGAACGAACCTCGAGACGCTCACCACCATCCACGAGCGGGTGGCGGCCGCGAGCCCCTACTGGAGCACACAGGTCGAGATCCAGCGACTGTCGGCACTCGCTTGGCTGCAGCTCGCGGAGGGATCCCAGGACGAGGCCCAGTCCACCATGAGCACAGCGGCCGAGCTGGAGGCCGGGACGGAGAAGCACCCCGTAACGCCGGGCGAAGTGCTGCCGGCGCGCGAGCTTCTGGCCGACATGCTTCTCGAGCTGGGACGACCGGCCGAAGCGCTGGCCGAGTACGAGGCCGCGCTCGATCGGAGCCCGAATCGGTTCAACAGTTTGTGGGGAGCGGGGCGTGCGGCCGAGCTCATCGGAGACACAGAAGGCGCCGTAACCTACTACCGGGCCCTGCTGGAGCTGTGCGACAACGCCGATACCGAACGGGAGCAACTGCAACACGCCAGGGCGTACCTAGCTGATGAGCAGGTGTCCGCCACTTAAGAGCCAGGCCGTAGCCCGGTGCCCGAAAGGGTCCGGTCGGCAGATGGCGGGGCCAGAAAACCCGGGCAACACTCGGGAAGCCGGCCGGGAAACCGCCGAACCTAGTCTTGAGCGAGCCCCGTTTGGGGCTCGTTCGACTAGGCGCCTATCCCGCTTGCCCCTCCAGCGATCCTCGGGCTACGTTCGCCCTGGCATCCGATGGTCGACTGACCATATCTACCGCCGCCCAACCGAGATGCTCTATTCCAATGAGGCGATGGGTTTCGGCGCTGTTGACATTGGCACTATCCAGTGCGGCCCTGCCTGGATGCGCGGATCAGGAATCGGACCGGTCGTTGATTGCAGTGGTTGATCTTCTCCCCACCCGCATCGATCGTTGGACGCGCGGCGGTTCCGCGGACACCTACGACCGCGAGACCATCTTTGACTACATCGACGGCGCGGGCGAGGTCTACCGCTCGTACGCCTTCGACCAGGTAGTAGTAGCCTCCTACACAGCCTCGGAGGGCCCGGACATCACCGCCGAGCTATTCGACATGGGTAACCCGGCTGACGCCTACGGCGTGTTCAGTTACGCTCGGGAGCGGGAGGAGAGCGGCATCGGCGGGGGGTACGAGCAGAGGGGCCGTGTGCTCTGTTTCTGGCAGGGCCGCTACTACGTGTGCGTCACGTCCGACCCGGCGGTCGGCACCAGCGACTCCGAGCCAGCCCTGCTGGAGGTAGCACGAGGGATCTCGGAGCACCTACCCCCTGCTTCGGAACGTCCGGACCTGGTGTCTGTGCTACCCAGCGAGGGGCTCGTCCCCTTTAGTGAGCGATTCTTCCATCTCCATCAGTCCTTGAACTATCACTACTACCTCGCCCGAGAGAACATCCTCGACCTTGGCCCCGACACCGACGCTGTAATGGCGCGGTATTCGCCAGGCTCGACGTATCTGCTCCTGGTTCGATACGGCAGCGACGCGGACGCCACTGCGGCCGCCTCCTCGTTCAGACAGCAGCACCTACCGGACTCCGGCGAATCACCGACGGCGGAGACCGAGAACGGCAAGTTCGTGACTTCCGGGCAGCGTGGCCCCTTCGTGATCGTGGTCCTGGACGCGGTTTCGGAGGCTGCGGCGAATGAGCTCCTCGCGGCCGCGGTGAACCGACTCCCACAGTCACCACCTCGAGGATCAGAGTCATGAAGGACAGCGCAGGTCTCACCCGCCGGGATTTCATGAGGGGCGTGGGCGGCGCCCTCGTAGGGATGACGATGGGGGCACCGAAGCCCGCCTTCGGCAGCGTTACACAGGAGGGAATGTCCCGGGTCGTGCTGATCCGCAACCAGGACGTCGTGGCGGGCTACGGCGAGTTCGACGGCGATCTGATCCAGCAGATGCTGGACGAGGCCATGGTAGCACTGTTCGGCCTCGACCAACCCGCGGACTGCTGGGCGCACATCATCCAACCCGATGACGTCGTGGGCGTCAAGACCAACGTGTGGGGGTACCTACCGACACCTCCGGAAGTCGAGCAGGCGATCATCCGCGGGGTGACCGAGGCAGGTGTGCCCGAGGACAACATCGCGACCGGAGACAGGAACGTACGGCGAAACGAGACCTTCCAACGGAGCACGGCGCTCATCAACACGCGACCGATGCGCACCCATGCCTGGTCCGGTGTCGGAAGCCTCATCAAGAACTACATCATGTTCGACAACCCGCCGGATTATCACGACGACGCATGCGCCAGTCTGGCGAAGCTGTGGGATCTTCCCATCACCAGAGGCAAGACCCGCCTCAACGTTCTGGTGATGTTGACGCCTCAATTCCACAACATCGGACCGCACCACTTCGACACCAGCTACATCTGGACGTACGGGGGATTGATCGTGAGCACCGATCCGGTGGCCGCCGACGCAATCGGACTTCGCATCATCCAACAGAAACGGCGACTGTCGTTCGGCGAAGACCGTCCGCTTCAGCCCACCGCCCACCACATCGCTCTCGCCGACACGCAGTACCGACTCGGCAACGCCAGCATGGACCGGATCGAGCTCGTCAGACTCGGCTGGCAGGAGGAGAGTCTGATCTAGGGGGCCCCTTGCCTTCCCGAACGCGTGGCGAGGAACGATTGCGACCCCTTACATCTGACCTCTTAAGGAGGCGCGCTTCCGGAAGGATGATTCCTATCCCGCGAACCAGTCCAGCGCCGCGCTTCCCACCTCCGCCGGAACTCCGTGTCCGCCCGCGAACTCGAGGAAGGTCACCTCGTAGCCCACCGACCGGAGGGCGGGTACGATCCGGTCCCGCGTGTTGGTGATGGAGAGAACCGGATCATCGGTTCCGTGGGAGATGAAGACCCGGGGCCTCTCGATCAGCGGGGCGCTCTCGAAGAAGAACCCCGGCGAGAAAGCGACGAGGTGGGTCAGAAGATCCCCATTGGAGACGCCGAGGGAGAGAGCATAGGAGGCTCCGTCGGAGAAGCCGGCCAGCGCGATGCGATCAGGGTCGACCCGGCATCGCTCGAAGGTGTGCGCGAGCGCGCGGTCCAGGAACTCCACGTCCGGCCCGAACGAGCCCCGGACCAGGTCCCACGTGATCCCGCGGGAGTCCGGGGCCAGCAGGATCATCCCCCGGTTCTCCGCCGCGGTGTAGAAACCCGACCAGTCGCTCCCCCGTCCCCCCGCCCCGTGGAGTGCGATGAACAGGGGCGCCGGGCTCTCGGGAGCGTAGGTGGCGGGCACGTAGAGGATCCCGTCTCGGCCGCCTCCCAGCTCGAGAGCGGACTCACCCACCCCGGGAGCGAGCGCCGGAATGCCTGGCCGCGCCGTGAGGCGGATACGGATCGGCGCCGGATCGACTCCCTGGCCCCCGCCACACCCCGGGAGAGAGGGAGCGAGCAGCGCCGCCGCGCCCGCCGTCAGGAACTCCCGTCGGGTCAGACGACGATTCACAGCGTCACCCTCGTTCTCGTTCCAGGTGCTGGGAAGCGGTCTGAGATGGATCACGTTCATAGGTACGAAGCAGGCAACGGACCGTTTCCTCCGACGACGGACGATTCAGGTCCCTTCCCGCCCCGGACGGATGGACGTGCCATGCATGTCCGCTCTGGAAGCAGTCCGCGAGGATTCGCCTCATGAGGAGTCTCTACCCTATAATCTCGGATCCCGAGGCCGGGGGGTTCAGGCCCGCCCCCTTGAAGGAGACCGCGCTATGGAGCTGCCGGTGACGAACGGATCCCAGGAGGCAGAACGGGCTCCCGACCTCCTCCGCGCCCTCGGGTTCTGGGACATTGTCAGCATCGTGGTCGGGGGGGTCATCGGCTCGGGAATCTTCCTGGTCCCGGCCAGCGTCGCCGCCGGCATCTCCTCTCCGGTGCTGATCTTCGCGGTCTGGATCGCGGGTGGGCTACTCAGCTTTTTCGGCGCGCTGGCCTTCGCCGAGCTGGGGGCCATGCTTCCGCAAGCAGGCGGGATGTACGTCTACCTGCGGGAGGCCTACGGCCCCCTACTGGCGTTTCTATTCGGTTGGACCCTCTTTCTGGTGGTCGACTCAGGTTCCATCGCCACGCTGGCCGTGGCCTTCTCCTCTCTCTACCTACCCCAGTTCTTCCCCCTGTCGGCCCTGGGTAGCAAGCTGGTGGCGGTACTCTTCGTGGTGGTGCTGGCCAGCGTGAACTACGTCGGCGTGCGGTGGGGTGCCAACCTTCAGAACGGGCTCACCGTGCTCAAGTTCGGCGCGCTGGCGGGCATGTGTATCGTGGCCTTCGTGCTCATCGAAGGAGAGCCTCGCAACTGGATATCGCCGGCTCCGGAGGGACTCTCAGGCGACCTCGTTGGGCGCTTCGGCGTGGCCCTGGTAGCGGTACTCTGGGCCTTCAAGGGCTGGGAAGCGGCGACGTACAGCGGGGGTGAGACCCGCGACGCCGAGCGCAACCTTCCGACGGGAATCCTGGCCGGGACCGTCACCGTCATCCTCATCTATCTGGTGGCAAACCTGGCCTACCTCTACGCGTTCCCCACGGACTACATCGCCCGGTCTCCCCGCATCGCCAGCGACGTGATGGCGCTCGCTCTGGGACCCGTCGGGGGGACGATCATCGCGCTCGTCATCCTCCTCTCCATCGCCGGCGCGGCGAACCAGAACTTCCTCTGCTCCCCCCGGGTCTATTTCGCGATGGCCCGAGACGGGCTCTTCTTCCGACACATCGCCGACGTCCATTCCCGGTTTCGCACTCCCCATGTGGCGATCCTGGCCATCGGGGCCTGGAGCGTGGTCCTGAGCGTGTCGGGGACCTTCGAGCAACTCTTCACCTTCGTGATCTTCGGCCAGTGGCTCTTCTTCGGGCTGACCGTGGGGGCCGTGTTCGTGCTCCGGAGGAAGAGACCGGACCTGCCGCGGCCCGTGAAGACTCTGGGGTATCCGATCACCCCCGCCCTCTTCATCCTGGCGGCGGTCTACATCGCGCTGAACAGCCTGGTGAACCAGTTCTGGAACTCCGTGGCCGGCCTGGGCATCATTCTGCTGGGATTGCCGGCCTACCTGTACTGGCGGCGGAAGGCCCACCTCGCATCTGCTGGCTGAGGTTCATCACGTCGCCGCGGATGCGATATACCTTTCCAGCTCCGCCTGCACCCTCGGATTCAGGGTCGATCGCTGGCCGTTCTTCACCACAATGCGCTGCAGTTCCGTGCCCGTCCTGGCCGCCTCGGTCTGGCCAATGCCGAAGGCCCTGGCAAACGCCCCGTTGTGCCTCGCTATCCAGCAGGCTCCGGCCAGGAGACGGAAGTTCAGCTCCGGGCCCGCGCTTGTCGGCCGCTTGGCCGCGGGGTGGGAGAAGCCGTGCAGAATCGCTGCGGAGTTCACGATCCCCGGCACTTTCCCGTAATTCGGCTTGCCGCCGTACCCTCTCATGAGTCCCGCAGCAGTAGTGAATTTCCCGGATTGCCACAGGGCATGCAGAGCGCGCCAACTGATCTCGACGGACTTGTTTTCGTCGGCGAGTACCTCCAGGTCAATCTCCTGAACGGGGATCTGGCCGAGGGGGCCCATACTGCGCCTCAATGCCCGAAAAAGGACGATGCTTTCTCGCTCCACCTGCCCGAAGCCGACGGCGTGGTTTCCATTGGGATTGTGCTTCGCGGCCGTCGGCTGGGTCCAGCGTTTCAACCAGTCATCGTGCGTGAACCTGTGTTGCCGAATATTGGCGAACTGCGTCTCCTCCCAGAAGAGAGCCATCAGAAACTCCTGGGTCACGACTGACATGAACGTAGGGTCCCCGACCATGTGGGAGCTGAAGTTGCGCAACACGAGATTCCACATTTGGAAGTAGTTGAGTGGTACACTCGTCGCCATGCGACCTCCGATGATGACCTTCCGCTATCCGAATCTCACGGATCTCTTCGCATTGTTGTCGCTGGCCTACCCGCTTTCGAGGTCCGCCGATAACGATAGAGCGGTGGCGCGCTCACGGCACGCGGCCCGGCCTCCAGGTCGCGGGTATCGAACGAAAGGCAGGCGAGCGCCTCAGAACTCCGATGACGCGACGGTTGGCTACCGCCCGCTGGGCCGGATCGGAGATTTCCCCGCAGATGTTCGCAGGAATGAGCATCCAGCGGGCATAGGCCTCCACGGCGCGACGCTTCAAAAGGCTCGCACCCCCGCAAGTGGGAGCGACGCCCGCGAAGTCTCGTTCGGTGGCTCCCGGAGGCGTGATGTTCAGACCGTAGTCGACGCAGTGAGCGATCTCGTGGAACACGGTGAACTTCAGACGCTGGAGCGGACGGGGCCACCGGTTTCGGGGGATGCCGATCATTCCGGTCCCGCGGTCGATGACCAGGCCTCGGACCTTGTCGTCGGGCAGACCGGTCCTCGCGCGCCGCCCAAGGAACGCGCCGGCGACTTCCCCGTGCCGCCACGTCCCACCGCCTTGCTGCCCGCCAGGCTTCTCCTCGATGAAGAAGATGGGGTAGAGGACCGTCACGTGCGGCTGGGGCATTCGCTCGAGCAGAGGCTGCAGACCACGCACCTTGCTCTCCAACTGACCCTCCTCACGTGGCGTCCGGGGGTTGATGAAGATGTAACAGTGGATGGGATGGCCCCGCACCAGAAGCTGGACGTATCGCCCCATGACGCACCTCCTGAAGCAGGGCTCGGTGGGTGACGAAGACCGTTTGGTGCAAGGTACGGTGCGCACGCGTGGGGCGCGACAGCCATCTGCCTGGCTTCCGTGCAGCGCCAGATCCCAGAGCTCGACGTAGGATCGCCGCACAGCATCCGTTCGTCTGGAGCGAATCTGACTCGAGGCGCCGTGGCGGGAGGCCCCAGCTACCCGGCAGGTAGCACTCCGATCTCCCTGATCCGACGCTCCGCGCCCCTCTGGGCCATGACCGACGTCCGACGCTTACCCGGTGGCCGTGGTCGTCACCGGCCCCCGCGTCACGGCGGTCAGATCTTCCATCACGTCGAACACCTTCGCGCTGAGGTCGGTCAGGGCCGGATGGCTCTTCACTCCAGCAGCCAGGGGCCCCTCGAGATAGGCCAGTAACGAGGCCTCGTCCTCGAAC
>JBDHKE010000370.1:0-3154 GCA_039586555.1 Gemmatimonadota bacterium
ACTGAGCTTCTCTCCGAGCCGGACCGGGATCTATTCGTTCGCGTCCGGGAGACACCTCGGGGCGCCCCCCACCATCTCTGGACTGGGCTTCTTCCTCAACGTCACGCCAACTCCGGCTGCAGAGAGGGCCGCTTCCGGCTGGAGCAGAAACACCAGTTTCGGGATCAACTGGTCCAGTGATCGGCGCATCCCCTTCACGGCGTACATTCACATGGTTCCAGCCGCCTTTCTGAGCAGCACGGATTCCGTCCGCATCGTCAGCCGGGAGTACGAAGGGCGGGTCCTCGTGATCGAGGATGAGGTGATGCAGCTCAAGGTGGAATCGACCACGGGCCGCCTCCTGGAATTCCGCACCGGCGGAGCAGTGGTCCGGTTCGAGCAGGGAGCCTTCTCCCGGGTACGGCGCGCGCTCGAGAAGGAGACCGCGGACCAGGACAACGCGTTCGACCCGGCCTCCCCCCTGGCCTCGTCCGCCGGGTTCCTGCTCGAGGAGACCGTCCGCCTGCTTTGCCTCTTGAAGGAGAGGCCACGTCTACCGGAGGCGAGCTCGACAGCCCTCCGGACGTTTCTGGAGGCGGGCGTCCTGGCTCCCCTCGATCGCCTACTCCCCCGACAGGGGGAGGACACGTTCCCGGTCCCCCTGGAGATCACGGAGGGCAGTCACGCACTCGACTATCCGGTGGGCCTCGCGGCCCGCGCGCTGGGGGAGCTCTTCCCCCGCGACTCCTGGCCGGCCTGGCTGTCCGATGGCGCGGCCCTCGTGTTCACTGGTCGGGGGGAGCGCGTCGCGTACACGCTTCGGGCAATCACCGAGTCGGAAAGGGCGGGCCCCTTCGGACTCATGTGCACCGCCGTTCTCAGCGAAGGCCTGACCCCTATCGGCGCGGGCGGGCTCGCGAGGATCGGGCTCTCGCGCATGGAGACGACGTGGTTTCGCGCGGAGTGCAGGACCCTGGTCGAGGGCGAGTCCATCCTGACGGACTGCGTACTCAGGATCGTCGAGGCCGTCCGGAAGCTCGAGCCGCGACAGGTCAGCGAGCTCGTTGCACAATTCGACGATGAGCCCGGCCAGGCCCTGACCCGGATCCTCCAGTGCCTCCGGGTCGATCGGCCCGCGCGTGATGCCGCCCTCGACGCACTCCTGAGGCTCTGGGAGCTAGTGATACGGGACTGGGTGGAGGAGCAGCTTTCGCGAAGGGACCCCGGCACGCACTTCCGAGCGGCGGAGCGCGCAAAGGCCGAACGCGACTTCGCGGCGATGGAGGCTTCCTTGCAGAAGGCGTTGAGATACGGACTCGGAAACGAGTACGTCTGGCGGTCCCTGGCCTGGGCTCAGGCAAGGCAGGGGAAGTGGGAGGAGTCGCTCGCGACCGCCCGCGAGAACGTCCGACGCCACGGAGAGACGGGCTGGAGCCTGCGGCAGCTGTTCGACTCGGCCGTCGTCGCGGGGGAGGCGGACCTCGCACACGGGACCCTCGAGCGGGCCCGTGGACTTTCCCCCGACCGGATGGGCGACGCGAACCTGGTCGAGGACCACCGGAGGCTGGAACGGCTGACGACTCCGCTCTACCTGATCCCGGCCGTGAAGGCCCAGCGCCAGACCTTCGAGGTGGAGGTCGAGGACGCGCTCTCCTGGAAGGTTCTCCGTGAGGAAGGAAGCTGGCTGCTCGAGGTCCGACCGCGGCCCGAGACGCCGTTTCGAATCACGGGCATCGCCACGCTCGAGCCCTTCTGGCTCGGACCGAAGCCGCTCGCCGAGGTCCCACCGGGACCCGTGCCGGATGAGCTGGGGCACTACCTCGGACCCATTCTCAACCGCGCAAAACTCGATCCCGCACTGCCGGACTGCCTCGCCGTCGCCAAAACGCTCAAGGGCCGCAACGGGGCGGAGACCGTCCGTAACATCCTCGACTGGCTCAAGGCGAACATGATCCGCGAGCCTCCTTGGGGGCCTGACACGCTTAGCGAGATGCTCCGCCACCGCCACGGCCTCTGCCACCGCCACTGCAACCTGATGGTGTGCCTCTGCCGGGCGGCGGGCGTCCCCGCGGTGGTTGCGCATGGAGTCGTCCTGCCGTTCGGCGATGGAGAGACAAAGGAGGGGCATGGCTGGCTCGAGGTGCACCTGAGCGGCATCGGCTGGATTCCCGTGGATCCGATGAACCCCGCATCCTTGGCCTGCTTCGGGGGGGCGAACTGCCTCTTCTTCCACACAACCGGCCACTCGCCGGAGCAGGACCACTTCGATTCGAGGTACCGCTCGCTTCAGGGCTACTCCTGCCAAGTCGAACGGTTGGAGTAGTCTCCACGGCGACGTGAGGGCCCAGAGGCTGGAGGTCTTCTATCCGCTCAACCTCCTCGACTCGATCCCTCGTTCACATGACGGATCGTAGATCGGACACTACGACGTCATATGGGTGTGTTCAAGAAGCATGGCGTGCCACAGGCACGACACGGGCATCCGATTCAAGGCCGGGAGTGGGCTGCCGCGACGTCCAGGTATCATCAGTCTTCCGGACACCTAGAGGAAGACGGTCACGGTCTTCGGTCGGGCGTGAGGGCCCGATTCTGCCTCCTGCCTCCGCCCATGGGACGGTTGTACAATCCTCCTTTGCGTTGGGCGGATCGAGGGAGTGGGTCGCGTACAGCACTCCAAGGAGAGCACCATGCATGGGATGCGGGTCCCGTGAGCAACCGCGACCTGAGCCGGGGCTACAACGGCCTGGCCGCGGACCTGCTTCACGCCAACATGATCGCTCCAGCGAGGGAGCTGGAGTACTTCGAGCGCCGGATCCGGGCGAACGGGGGAAAGGCCCTCGAACCGGCCTGTGGCACGGGCCGGCACCTCATTCCGCTTCTTGAGAGGGGCCTGGATAGCGTCGGAGCCGACGCCTCCGCCGATGCGCTGCGCCTCGCGCGGAAAGCGGCGCGGGAGAGAGGTCTCGAGCCGGAGTTCTATCACCAGACGATGCAGAGCTGCTGCGTTCCCTACACATTTGGGACGATCTACATCCCCAACGGGTCCTTCCCGCTGATCTGGGACCGGGAGGAGGCGCTTCAGACGCTCGCGCTTTTCCGGGGCCATCTCGCCCCGGGCGGCCAGCTGATCATGGAGACCTTCGTCCCTGATCCGGGCGGGATCCGCGGCCCGGAT
>JBDHKE010000046.1:0-24858 GCA_039586555.1 Gemmatimonadota bacterium
GGAGGAAGGGACGGTCGACTCGGAAGGACGGTGGACCCAGGCGAACGACGATCACGGCTGTGGTCGCAGCGGCCTCGGTACCTTCTTCGTTTACCTCCAGGAAGGTCTTCTGCTTCACCTCGTCCACCCAGATCCCACCTTCCGGGGTGAGGCGAGAGAAGTCGGCCTCGCTCGCATCGAACACGTCCTCCATCCCCATCCGCTTCAGCGCGTCGTTCAGCTTCTTGTTCCACTCGAGCGTGAAGCGTGGTAGCTCCAGAGTGATCTCTCGTTCCTGAAGAGCGGACGTCCAGCCGCCCCAGGTCTCCGCGTCCAGCTCCTGGACCAGCTCAGCCAGATCGACCCCGGCGCGAGGCAGGATCACGGTCATGGCGTACGCCCCGGCGCCGTAGGGGAGCTCCACGGCCTGGAACCGCGTGTCATCCAGGTAGAGCACCTTCCCCTGTCGCTGCATGAGCCTGAGCGGCCTCGTGGATCCATCCGCACGGGTGAAGACGTCGTCGTGCGTATGATCCGGATGGAACGCCTCCGTCCACTCTCCGTTGAAGTAGATGGCGTTCAGGAGGATCATCACCACGTTTCTGGTGAGGGGAGGCTCGATCATCTCCTCGATCCTTCCGCCGGTTTCAGCCTTCACCCAGTCGTTGATGCGAGTGACGGTAACGGGATCGCCAAAGTCCACCGATTCCACCGTGGCGTCGAAGTGCTCCTCCACTCTCAGGAGAAAGTCGGGCAGGATCGGAAATCCCACCTGTGCCCAGATGGAGTTGGCGAGCTGGAACGTCACCGCCGGGTCGAGGCCGATCAGAAGATCGATCAGGCTCGCGTATGTGTCGTTGATCGCGTCCTGATCGAGTCCCTGAAGCGAGAGGGCCTGAAGCATGCCGTCCCACGTGCTGCCGGCGGCACCGTTCAGGGTCATGCCCAGGGCCATGGAGGCGCTGAGAGGTGAGATGAAGAGGTTCTTGTCGGGATCCTGCTCCGCCAGCTCTCTCAACAGGTGGAAGCCGAAGTGATTGGCGGCGTCGATGACTTCGACTTCGGCTACGGTGAGATCCCGAGGCAGCTCCGTGATCTGCGGAGAAGGCCCGGTGGCGGAGTCTCCGCACGAAACCAGCAGGCCGAGCGCCACCGCGGCGGCGAGGCCTCGTTGCAGGCAATGCATGATACCCTCCTGATGCACCCTTCCTCTAGAGAAAGAACGGGTGAAGGGTGGCGCAAATGACAGGAAGGAGCCCCGCAGCTGGAAAAGGCGCGGGGCTCCCGATCCTCAGGGGACCGTGAACCGCTTGCCCCTCAGCTCACGGGTGGCTCTCCGACCACCACCTTCTCAAGGAGCTCGAACTGCACCTGATACCAGCGGACCAGGTTGTCCAGGCCTTTGATCGAGTGGCCCTGTCCCTCGAACTCCACATAAGTGACGGGCTTTCCCAGCTCCATGGCCGCCTCGTTGAACTGGCGGCTCTCGGTGACCTCCACACGGTTATCGTTGGATCCGTGGGTGAGGAGCAGTGGGGAATCCAGCCGGTTCACGTGTGTGAGCGGCGACCGGTCCAGCAGCTTCTCACGCTCCGTGCTGGGATCTCCCGCTTCGAGGATGACCCAGTCCGGAATGTTGGTGGCATCATAGAAGGTGACGATGCTGGAGAACCCGGCGTGGCTGATGCCGAATCCCAGCTCGTAGGACTCGTTTCGGCCGTTGGTCTTGGGAGGAAAAGTCAGGGCCCGCATGGTGGCAAATCCTCCATGTGACCCTCCGGCTACACCGATCTGACGGGGCTCGAGACCCAGCTTTTCCTCCAGGAACCTGGCGCCGTAGAAGAGATCGATGATCTCGTCGCCGCCCAGGTCCCCGTCGTTGAGCGCTCCGAACTCCTTGCCGAAGCCGTCACTGCCCCGCACCGCAGGTGAAAGCCAGGAGATCCCGGCCTCGCAGAAGATCTGTTGGCGGTTGTCGAAGTAGTTGCTGCCGCCGTAGAAGGCGGTCATGACCGCCAGCCGCTCCTCCGGGTTCTCCCTGGGGCGCTTGGGCGTCATCAGGAAGGCGTGGAGCATGCGAGGCTCGCCAGTGACGGGGTCCACGTCGAAGGTGGGGTATTCCACCCGCTCCACGTCGCACTGCTCGATGGCGGCGGCCAGGTGCTGCGGGAGCCGCAGCTTGGGCTGAATGTCGAAAAGGGCCTGGTCCTCCTCGATGCGAATCCAGATCTCGTCCATCTGGTAGGGCGAGGCGGTGGAAGTCGTCGAGACGAAGAAGTGCGGAGCGGTCTCTTCGACGCCGGAAGGCCGGACCGAGGCATCCCACGTGTACCTTCCGAGCTCCTCCCCCGTGTCCACGTCGACGACCACCCACTCCGTTTCGTGGGGACGGCCGTAACTCACGATCCAGAGCCGCCGTCCATCCACCTCGAAGGGGATGAAGGACGCGTCTTCCGTGACCTGAGTGAGTTGCCGGGAAGCTCTCGACTCCAGGTCGTAACGGTACAGGTTGGAGAAGCCGGATTCGTCGGACGCGTAGTAGAAGACCCGGTCGTTCTCCCAGGTCCAGCCGTCGTAGCTGATCAGGTAAAAGCGGCTCACCTCCGTGGGTAGGAGGACCTCCATGGCGGGCTCCTCGGCGGTCAGGTCGATCCAGGCCAGGTTGCCGAACGCCCGGTGTCCGTCGCGGTTGACGTTGAGGACCACCCCCTCGTTGTCCGGCGAGAAGTTCACGGCCGTCCAGACCATCCGGAACTCGCTCCCCTCCTCGCAGAGCACCTCGTCCTGCTCGCCCGTTGAGGGATCCATCAGGAAGAGGCAGTTGCGGTAGGGTTCGCTCTCGCCGAAACGGCCCACGTACCCGATCCTCTCGTTCCCATGGTCGAAGCCGGAGCCGTAGATGTACGGCACGTCAGTGATCCGCTCCATGCTCCCGTCTTCCAAAGACATGCGGTAGAGGTTGACCACCTCGTCGTTCCGCTCGTCACCATACACGATCATGTTCCCACGGATCGTGTCGTACTCCATGCCGAAGAAATTTCGGGTGGACCAGTCGACGTCGTGAAGCCGCGCGCCTCTCTCGACGTCAACCATCCCCGAGCCCGGTCCTGCCTGAAGGTCCTGCACCATCAGGAAGCGACCCTCCGGGGTCTCGTGGAAGTAGAAGAGGTGTTCGGAATCGAAGTCCGCGTTGAACCTGGAATACGGGAATCCCTGAACGTAGGGCTCGAGGTCGATGGTCCGGTCGAGGAACGTGACGGTGTGCTCCGGTGCTTCTGGATCACCCCGTGGGTCGCCGCCCGGCTCCGCCGGCCCGCAGGCGGCGGTCGTGAGAGCGATGGCGATGGGGATCCACGAGGTCCTGCGTCCGCCGAAGGGCACTGGAGTGGACGCCATTCGAGGTTCTCCTTTCCTCACGTGTCGTAATCGCCGCGGGAGATCTCCCATCCCGCCTCCGTCCGCGCGATGACGGCGGGCCGAAGTCCGAACGGATCCGGTGCGACTCCCTTCTCGATGTTCATCAACTCGATTCGCGAGGGCACGAATCGGAGGAGAGCGTAGTCGTCCCCTTGCGGTCCATCGGGCCAGAACTCGAAGAAGAGCTCACGCCAGTGCTTCCGCCTCAGGTCGGGGTCGCGCTCCAGCGTGGCCTCACCCAGAATGGAGAGGTACGCCCCCTCGGGGGGGTGCAGGAACGCCAACGTGACCCGCGGATCCCGCTCGATCTCCTGGACCTTGCGGGAAGTCCGGCCCACCCCGAACCAGAAGGTCAGATCCTCCTCAGGCCCGAAGGCCTGCATCACGCGGGCGTTGGCATGCCCAGCCGGGTTCACGGTGATGAGAAAGCAGAATTTCGCTGCGTCGATGGTGTCCCTGGAAACCTCAAGAATTCGGTCGGCCGTCATTTCGGCTCCTCCTGCGGATCCAGGCGAGAGGGCCGAGCTGGCCAGGCCCGGACTCCAGCGAGGCCCTCGCGGCCTGGCCTCCAGCCTCGCAGCTGGCCCGGAAGTCCGCGAAGCGTCGCATGCACGCGCATAAGACTAAGGTCCGTCAAAATGGACGAGCGACGGAAAGGAGGGCAAGCGCTCGCCTCCGGTCACCCGCCAGAGGTAGGAGAAGCACGAAACTCCTCCCGAGGGGATGGACGCGTGGATCGGCTGGGCCCGGGGCCCTTCTTCACCATCCGCGGCTTCACCCACTGCCGCTGCCGGTTGACCCTCGGGTTTGACAACGCGGTGGCTGACGGATTCTCTTGAGAGCGATCCATCAGGAGTCTCTACATCCATCGCGGAGCCGTGGTGATCCTTCGACGGAGCGCCACCCCTCCCCATCCACGGAGGATGCGATGCCTCGGATCAACCTTCCCAAAGTGCTGGTCGGTGGTCTGGTCGCCGGGCTGGTGATCAACATCAGCCAGTTCATCCTGAACATGGGCGTCATCGCCGACGAGAGCGCGGCGGCCATGCAACGGATGGGTGTTCCGGAGCCCGGCGGAGCCGCCATCACCATCTATGTGATTCTGGGGTTCCTCATCGGGATCCTTCTCGTGTGGCTCTATGCGGCCATCCGCCCGCGCTTCGGCCCGGGACCCAGCACGGCGGTCCTGGCGGGTCTCGTCATGTGGGCGGTGTGGTACGGGTTCCGCATGATCGACTTCATGGCAGCGGGCACGTGGCCGCGGAATCTCCTGATTCTGGCCATCGTCTGGGGATTCGTGGAGATGATCATCGCCGCGCTGGTGGGGGGCTGGCTCTACAAGGAGGAGACGGCCTAGAGGCTCGCCGCGGCGGGACGGATGTCTCCCACTACGCGAACCCGCACACGCCGGGCATCCCCTGACAGGTAGGACAGCGGCAGGTCCTCCACGTCCACCACGGACAGGGTGTCCGGATCGGCCCCGGCCGCTACGGCCTGGGCCATGGCCTCCTCCGTCGCGTCTCGAATGGACCGGTCGCGCCCTAGCCCGCTGAAGACCCGATCCACCTCCCCGCTCACCTGAGCGATGGCGGCGCCCACCGCGTTGGCCACGGCGTGGTGATCCACCTGCATCACCTCGGATACGCCGGGCATTCTGGGCCGGACCAGAAACGCGCCGCCGCCGACGGCCAGTAGAGGCAGTGAAGAGGCGTCGGTGCGCACGCGATCCACACCCTCCTCCAGGATCAGCTCCATGCGTGTCAGGGCGCCCCTCACCAGCGGAGGGGACAGGTCGCGGACCGTGGAGGGCTCGCCCAGCTCCACCCACCCACCGGCAACGGCCACGTCGGTGGCGGTGAGGCGACGGCCGCCGAAGACGCGAGCTTCGGTGGTGATCCTGTGACCGACGCTTTCCGGACCCACCGATCCCGATTCCGAATCGACCACGCTTCCCCCGCCCAGGCCGAGGGAGAGGAGATCCGGCATGCGGAAGAGAGTACGCACTCCCCCGACCTCCACCACGTTGTTGGCCTCCCTCGGGAATCCCGCCTTGAGAATCCCGATGTCGGTGGTGGTTCCTCCCACGTCCACCACCACGGCATCGTCGAGCTTCGAGAGGAACGCCGCGCCCCTCATGCTGTTGGTGGGACCCGAGGAGAAGCTGTAAACCGGGAAGGCCTGGGCGTACTCCGCCCGCATCACGGTTCCGTCATTCTGAGTCAGGTAGAGGGGCGCGTGAATCCCGCTGGTCTCCAGCGCCTGCGAGAAGGCTTGCACGGTGCGACGAGCCAGGCCGATGATGCTGGCGTTGAGAAGTGTGGCGTTCTCCCGCTCGAGGAGGCCGATCCGTCCCAGCTTGTGGGAGAGGGTGATCTGAACGTCGGGACACTCGGATCGGAGAATCCCGGCCGCCGCCTCCTCGCACTCGGGATTCAAGGGCGAGAAGACGCTGCCGATCCCTACGGAGTCGATTCCCGCGTCCCGGATCTTCCGCGACGCCTCCCGCATGGCGGCGGCGTCGAAGGGCACGATGGGACGGCCGTCGTACTCGTGACCTCCCCTCACCAGGAACACCTCTCCGCGGACGAGACTCGCCAGGTCTCCCGGCCAGTCAACGAAGGGTGGAAGGGAAGCGCTGGCTGGCAAGCCGATCCGCACCGCCGCGACCCGCGTGAGCCCCCGGCGCTGGACGACGGCGTTGGTGAAATGGGTGGTCCCGATCATCACCGCGTCCACAAGGCCCGCCGATCCGCCCAGCTCGTGAACGAGGTCGCGCAGCGCGGAGAGGATTCCGCCGGTGACGTCGTCGGTAGTGGGGGCCTTCACGGCCGCGGCCACCCGATGATCCTCCAGCAGCACGGCATCCGTGTTGGTGCCACCCACGTCAATGCCGATCCGCCTCACCGGTGCTCTCCCGGTCCGGGGGGCTCCTCAGACTCGTCAGAAGGGGCGGCCCGCCCACCTGGATCCCCTCCGGTGGTGCCACGATCCTCCCCCGGCTCGAAGACGGACACGAAGTCCAGGTCATAGCCGAATGCCCGGGGACCCACATGCTCCAGTCCCTTGGGAGTCTTCTGGATTTCCGGAGCCGGAAGGGCGATGACGGACACGCGCTGACCGTAGCGCAGAGTCTCCGTGCCCACGGCCTCTCCCGAAATGGAGTCCATCACGCAGATGATCTCCGGAACCGTCACCCGTGGGGTGCCGTCCAGGAGGCCGATGGCGAACTCATTCTGAAACTCGAGGCGGAATTCGTGGCCCTGATCCCCGAAGAGCCCCTGAAGCGACGCCGCGCCTCGAAGGAATCCTTCGGTGGTGACTCGGTCCACATCGGTGACCTTCCCCCGAAAGAGGAGCGTGCCTCCCTCCGCCGAAAGGACCGCCTCGATGGGATCCGCGTGCCGACGGCGAGCGTCCAGCACCGCCTGGCCGATGCGGATGGCCTTGGTCACGGTATTCAGGATCCCCCAGTCCTTCACCTCCCTGCCCGTACGAGGGGCCTTGCAGGTGGCCGCGATGGAGCCTACCGCCGTGCAGGCCCTTCGGCTGATCCGCTCCATCCACTTCCACGAAGCCGCACGGGAGACGATGACTCCGTTGTCGCGGATGTCCGCGAGGGTCAGAGGATAGGGGCGCAGGTCTCCGATGGCGAAGCTGGTCATCTGGGCCTCGGGATAGGCCCGGCCCATCGTGTCCGCGTCCACCACCGGAAGACTGGTGAGGGCCGCCACCAGGAAGGGCTGGATGGCGTTGCCGCCCCCGATCTCGAGGGACATGACCGCGTCGAACGGCCGGCCCAGGTACTCCTCCATCATGCGGACGGGCTTCACGGCGAAATCGGGGTCCGAAAGGCGCTCCTGCCCGACCAGGGGCGCGCCCATGTTGGAGACGACGGCAACCAGGTCGTCGTCGTCGAGGGCGGCAGGGTCCATCAGGTGAACGACTCGCCCCTGACGATAGAGCTCCCGGAGGTTCAGGAAGGCGTGGTAAGGGCTCCCGCCGCCTCCGGCGCCCAGGATCCACGCACCGATGGCCAGAGGCTCGAGCTCGGCCTCGGAGACCACTCGCGTCCCCTTCCTGTGCTTGGGTCCGATGGGGGCTTCGCTCATGTGCCGTGATGTCGAGGGTGCAACCCGACGCTACGCGGAAGCGTCGGCTCGGGGCAAGACGGGGGGGATTCATCTCTTCCGTGGCACCTGGAAAGATCCGGACGTATCGTGATGGCCATGAACACTCGGAAGAAGCGGTTCGCCTTCGTGACGATCGGTCAGACGCCCCGGACCGACCTGGTTCCGGAAATGGCGGCGTGGATCGGCACCGGTGCCGATATCGTGGAGTTCGGTGCACTGGACGGAGTGCCTGCCTCGGAGATCTCGGCGCTGGGGCCCGGCCCGGAAGACGAACGTCTAGTCACCCGCTTGCGGGACGGAAGCCAGGTGGTGGTGGCGAAGACGTGGGTGGAGGAGCGGCTCCGGAGCTTCCTCACCGAGCTGGCGGGGGAGGACTTCTTCGCCCTGGTCCTGCTCTGCACCGGCTACCTCCCCGGCCTGCGGGTGGAGTGCCTGGTATTGGAAGCACAAGCCATCGTGGACCACGGCGTGGCGGCCCTGGCCCACGGGGCTCGATCCGTAGGGGTGATGGTTCCCCTTGAGAAGCAGATTCACGAGCTCCACTTCCGTCCGCGCTCTGACCAGAAGCTCATCACCAGCCACGCCTCCCCGTACGAGCCCGAGCGGCTGGAGGTGGCTGCGGGGGAACTGGCTGAGGCCGACCTCGTGATCATGCACTGCATGGGCTATACGGAGGAGATGCGGCGCGACGCGGCCCGGGTCTGCCGGAAGCCGGTCCTTCTGGCCCGTCGGATGGTCGCATCGGCGGTGGAGCAGCTTCTGTGAAGGCTCCCCAGACGAAGCCCAGCCGTCACCCGTCCGTTTTCCAGCCGACGACCCTGCTGATCGGGATCCTGCTGGCGCTCCTGGGCATCGTCATCGGGCTTCAGCTGCTGACCCGTGTGGGCATAACTCCCAATAGCTCCATCATCGGCGCGGCCATCGCGATGGCGGTCGCGCGGATCCCCCTGCAGCTGTTCCGTGGGTTCAAGGACCTGTCCCGGCAGAACCTCCTCCAGACGGTCATTTCGGGGGCGACCTTCGGCGGCGCCAACGCGATCCTGGTTCCCCTGGGTGTCATGTGGCTGCTGGGACGGCCGGATCTGGTGCCGGCGATGATGCTGGGCGCGTTCCTGGGACTGGTGGTGGACGCGACCATTCTGTACCGGATCTTCGACTCACAGATCTATCCGGCGAGTGGTGCCTGGCCCTCGGGAGTGGCCACCGCGGAGGTGCTCATCGCCGGGGATCGAGGAGGAAGACGAGCGGGACTTCTGGGGGTGGGCGCCGTGGCGGGGGGGGCGGGCCAGATCTTCGGGATTCCCATGGACGTGGTGGGAGTGTGCTGGATCGGGAACGTGTGGGCGCTGACCATGTTCGGCGTGGGACTCCTGGTGCGCGGCTACGGGCCCGGGTTGACGGGAATCGACCTCAACGCGCTCTACGTCCCTCACGGCGTGATGATCGGCGCCGGGGTCGTGGCACTCGTACAGATCTCGGTGATCCTCCTGCGGCGAAGGCACGGCGTGCGGGACATCGAGGCTCGGCGGTCCCATGATCTGGAGGAGTCGCTGCAATCCGGTGTGGGCACGGCCGACGCGTCCGGCACCGGAGCTCCACCACGCGACCTCGAGTATGGGAGCGGGGCCGGTCCGGTTACGGGTGGTTTCGGGAAGAGCCTTGGCGGGGGATTCATCGCGTTCGTCGTCGCCGCCGCCCTCATGGCTCTCGTGGGGGGTCTGGCGACGGAGATGTCGGCCGGGATGCTGGTGGGCTTCGTGCTCTTCGCCGCTCTGGCGGCTCTGGCATCGGAGCTCATCGTTGGGATTTCAGCCATGCATGCGGGGTGGTTTCCCGCATTCGCCACGGCTCTGATCTTCCTCATCCTGGGGATGCTTCTGGGGTTTCCGACGGTTCCGCTGGCGTTCCTGGTGGGATTCACGGCGTCGACGGGCCCCGCCTTCGCGGACATGGGCTACGACCTCAAGACGGGATGGATTCTGCGGGGCGCCGGCAAGGATCCGGAGTACGAGAGGCAGGGCCGTCGGCAGCAGTACCTGGCCGAGCTTGTCGGCTTCGCCGTGGCCGGCGTGATGGTCCTGCTTCTCTACGAGCGGTACTTCTCCGCCGATCTGATTCCACCCGTCGACCGGGTGTACGCGGCGACGCTCGCAGCCGGGACTACCCCGGGCTTGACGGGCATGCTCCTGTTGTGGGCGCTACCGGGAGCGCTGGTACAGCTCCTGGGGGGAGCCTCGCGGCAGATCGGCATCCTCTTCGCGACCGGGCTGCTCATCCATAACCCCGTCGCCGGCTGGGCGGCGTTGATGGCTCTGGCAGTGCGTGGACTGCTGGTACGGCGCTTTGGAAAGGAGGCCCACAGCCCCATGTACGTGCTGGCCGGGGGGTTCATCGCAGGCTCCGCGCTGGCGGGGTTCGGGACCGGAGTCGCGCGGATGCGCTGAACCGACCTGTCAGGGCTGCCTTTTCGGTCCCTTCCCGCATCGGGTGAAGGACGTGCGGCGTTCCCTTCCCGCTGCTGAGGCCCCCTTGGGGAACCCGCGCCTCCTCTGTTTGTCCTCCGGACTCTGTCTATCCTCCGGAGGTGATCTGGGCTTCCCCCTTGGCCGCTCGAACCATTTCCGCCACTTCCTCTAGAAGGGAGCGAGCGTCCAGTACCTTCCCGTCCAGGATCGTGTATTTGATCCCATGGAGGTGGGTCACCTCGCCTTCGATGCTCACTCTCTCCACTCCCGTGCCGTAGAGCACCTTGAAGTCTTCGAGAGGGTTCATTTCGAGAACGAGCAGGTCGGCGTCGTAACCGGGGCGAATCACTCCGGTCCTCTCGAGCCCTACCGCCCGGGCGCTCTCAAGAGTCGCGGAGCGGACGATCTCCAGCGGGTGAAAGCCGGCCCTCTGCAGCAGCTCTAGCTCCCGGATCGTCCCGAAGCCATAGAGATGGTAAGACGTCCCGGTGTCCGATCCCACGGCGACGTGGCCACCCCGGTTCTTGAACTCGTTCACCCAGGGAAGCCACTTGAGGAACATCCGCCCCCAGGTGGCCTCGTCGGCACTGGTCCATTCGAAATAGAACGATCCATGGACCTCCGGGTTTGGCGTCCAGCGCTCCGTTATGCTCGGCAGGGCGTACTCATTCAGCCATGGCAACGTCCTGGCTCGAGAGAGATCCGTCTGGTCCTCGTAGACCGAGAAGGTGGGCACCATGGTGAAGACGCCGTTCTGGCTGAGATCCAGGAGGGAGTCCGTCACCGGCCCGTGGAGCTTCTCCAGGTCCGTCTCGTCCCATACGCCCCCCGAGGCCCTGAAGCGCTTGAGCTCGTCGCCGTAGTCGAAGTCGCGCGGGAGGTTCTGGACGTCGTGGTCGCTGAACGAGGCCTCTGCGTAGCCGTAATGATGCTCGATGGTTGTTACGCCCGCCTTGGCGACTTCCAGGGCATTCATCGGGTTCACGCCGGTTCCCCCGATGTGGACCGACACCCCCAGGTCCTGTTCGGCGGCCTCGCCGACGATGGCTTCCAGGATGTCTGGCAGCAGACCCGGCTTGCCATTGATCTTGATCCCGTCGAGCCCTTCCTGAGCCCACTCCCTGACGAGCTCGCGAGCTCCCGACGGATCCCAGAAACGTGGATCGTCCCCACGCCAGAAGCGGTATGCGACGACCCGGGGCGCCAGCACCTCCTCGCCCTCTCGCTGCCTCCTCGAGATCTCTTCCGCGGGATCGTCGGGGCCGTCGGTGAAGACCTTCACCGTGGTAATGCCGTGCGCCAGCCAGAGCTTGGGGATGTAATCCTCCGGAAGCTGGGGTTCGTCCATGTGGGTGTGTGCGTCGATGATGCCGGGCATCACGTACATCCCGGTAGCGTCGATCACCCGCTCGCCTGTGGCGCGCCCCGCTCCACGGGCCAGGTCGAGCTCGGTGACCCTCGTGAGGCTGGTGATGATGCCTCCTTCGATCACAATGTCCATGGGCCCCACCGGGGGACCTCCCGTTCCATCGATGACGGTCGCGCCACGTAGGATCAGACGATCGAAGGGGCCTCCCACCACGGATTCTTCCTGGGCGGCGCCGGTGCCAGGCAGGTGGAGGAGGGCAACCAGGGCGGCCACGGCAATGCCGGTCATGGGACGGCGTCCCACCGTCTCCCCCAAGGAGCCACGTGCTTCCTGCATCGGTAGTCCTCCCTCTCTCTTGTGTGTTGCTCGAGAGAAGCTAAGCTCCCGAGAATGTGGGAAACAGAAAGATCCCGGAAACAGGGACCCGCCGCAGGGGCGCCCTTGTACCTTTAGAGCCGTTAGATTACTCGGGCATGAATCCGAAACGAGCCAGGGCCGCGAGCCCTTTGAGCGAGCTACTGCACCGACGGGTGCCTCAGATCGTCGGCGTCTATCTGGCCGCCGGTTGGGGCATCCTAGAGTTTACGGACTGGGCGGTGGGCCGCTTCGGTGCCTCCAGCCGATGGATCGTCGGTGTGCTGATCGTGTGGCTGGGCCTTCTTCCGGCGGTCATTGTTGTCGCCTGGAAGTTCGGGCGCCCGGGCGGAGGCCGGATCCGCACCCGCCCGGTTCCCGGCAAGTCCATCGCGGTGCTTCCCTTTTCCAACCTGAGCGCCGACGCCGGGGACGAGTATCTCAGCGACGGGATCAGCGAGGAGATCATCAACGCCCTGACCAAGATCGGAGGCCTCAGGGTCGTGTCTCGCACGTCGGCGTTCGTCTACAAGGGCCGGAGCGAGGACGTACGGGACATCGGAGAGCAGCTGGGGGTGGCCACGGTCCTGGAGGGAAGCCTTCAGAGGGCGGGCGAACGGCTCCGCATCACGGCGCAGTTGGTGGACGTCTCCGACGGCTATCATCTGTGGTCCGACCGGTTCGATCGGGAGATCGAAGATGTCTTCTCAATTCAGGACCAGATTGCCGAGAACATCGTGAGGGCGCTTCGTGTGATCCTGAAGGACGAGGAGCGCCGCGCCATCTCCCGGATCCCCACGGCCAACGTCCAGGCGTATGAGTTCTACCTGCGGGGCCGCCAGTACTTCCATGAATGGCGCAGGAAGAGCCTGCAGTACGCACGGGAGATGTTCAAGCGAGCGATCGAGGCCGATGCCGGGTACGCGCTGGCATGGGTGGGAGTAGCGGAGGCCAGCTCGTTCCTCAACATGTACTATCCCGCCATCGAGCCAGACGTGACGGAGGCGGACGAGGCCAGCCAGAAGGCGTTAGAGCTGGACCCGGACCTTCCCGAGGCTCACGCCGCCAGGGGGCTGGTCCTTTTCCTGAAGAAGGATCTGGAGGAAGCCGAGCGGGAGCTTCAGACCGCGATTCGCCTGGATCCCAAGCTCTTCGAGGCATACTATTTCTTCGCTCGGACCTGTTTCCAGCAGGGCCGGATCGAGGAAGCGGCCGAGTTCTTCGGGGAAGCCTACCGGCTTCGGGACGACTACCAGGCGGCCTTCTTCAACGCGCAGTCCTACGAGGCGTTGGGCCGGGAGGACGAGGCCCAGGCCGCGTACCGCCGGGCCCTGCGGTCGGCGGAGACCCATATGGAGCTGAACCCCGACGATCCACGCGCGGCCACCATGCGGGCGGTGTCCCACTGCCGTCTGGGTGAGAGGGAGGAAGGTCTGCGCTGGGCCGAGCAGGCCATCGTCATCGATCCTCATGACGCGGGCGTCAAGTACAACGTAGCGTGTCTCTACGCCGTGGCCGGCGAGCCCGATCGGGCCATGGATTGTCTGGAGGAGGCATTTCAGGCCGGTTTCGGGGCCATCGAGTGGATCCAGAACGATCCCGATCTGGAGTCGTTGCGCGGGCACCCGAGATTCGAAGCTCTGATCTCCAGATCCGACTAGCCGGCCGCGCGGGCCCTCGGGCTTGCACGTCGCGGACCCTGCGCACACAGACCCTCGAAGCGGCGGGAGTGGACACAGATAGGAAACTCCGGCGCCATGTGGAAAGGAGCCCGCCCATGAGAACCGTTCTGGTGGTCCTCGTGATCCTGGGCCTGATCGTCCTTGCCGCTTTGTGGATGACCACGGATTCGGAAGGACCGTCGGAAGCCCTGCAGCAAGCGCCTGCCCAAGCGCCAGCCCTGGGCCCCGTCGACGGTCTGGATCTGCCGCCCACCGACTTAGAGCGGGTCGCGATTGGAGAGCTGGCGCCCGACTTTTCCCTTCCTTCCTACCACGGTGACATCGTCACACTCTCGGACTATCGGGGCGAGAAGAACGTGGTGCTGGTTTTCTACCGGGGGCACTGGTGACCCTACTGCGCCCGTCAGCTCGGTGAGCTGAGAGCCCTGTTGAGCCCGGAGCAGCGTGAAGACACTGAGATCGTTGCCGTATCGGTGGACGACCGGGAGAGGCAGCAGATGATGATCGACCGGATCTCGGCGGAAGACGGGATCATCCCGGACTTCACCATGCTCACGGACGCCGACCACCGGGTGATCGACCGCTACGGAATCTTCAACCCGGACGAGCCCAGAAACCGCCCCGTGCCCCATCCGACTACCCTCGTCATCGACAGGGAGGGGGTGGTCCGGTGGAAGTTCGTGGAGGTGGATTACCGGATCCGGCCTACCAACGAGGATATTCTGGAGGCACTCGCCGAGTTGGAGTGAGCTCCCCGCGCACCGCTCAGGCAGCCGCTGAGATTAGAGTACCGAAGAGCCGACGCCCTCGATGAGCTTGATGGCTCATGAGGGCGTCTTGTTGTGCGTATTCCGGGATTGGAGTGGAGAAGTCCTTCAGCTCCCCCCAACCACGAAGGTCACGGTGTCCACGACCAGCGGGTCGAGGATGCGGTGCAGCCCGTCCGCCACCACGGCGATGAGGCGGTGCTCGCCGGGAGCCACCTCCGTGAAGTCCGCCTCGGACTGACCCTGCCCCAGGTGGAGAATGTTGGGCTGGCCGGCGGGAATCGTGGAGCCCGGCTCTCCGATGTCCGCGTCCAGGTACAGATGGTGGTGGCCGGTGCCCTCACGGAGTTCACCCGCCGGCACGACCTCGATCCCCTCCGCCTGGAGAACCACGTGAACCGAGGGGCCTGGGAGGGTCGCGCCCTCGGTCGGCTCCACGATCGTCACCGAGGCCGTGGAAGCGGGTGCCTCCATGGAGGATTCGGGCGTCTCGGCCGGCTCGCCGCCCTGCTCCGTCCCGCCACACGCCAGCAGGAGTGCCAGGGCCATCAGGCCAAGGGTTTCTCGTCTCATGGTCCCTCCCATGTGGGATCCGCGGTTTGTGCCACCGCGCCGAGGAAACGTGTCAGTCGGGCCTCAGAGACCCCCAGCGCGGGGTGAGGGTTCCGGGAGGCGGTAGGACCGGAGCCCGCTGATACGGTAGACCCGGAGCCCCGAGATTATCCGGGCCCGCCGGACCACAGGTATGGGACGGGCCGATCCCTCGCAGGCCCGCTCCATGGCTGGAAGACCTCTGCGAAGGTACACTTCCCTCGGATGAGCAGAACCCCAGCGGGTCGGGTCGTGCCCGATCAGGCGCACCGCCTCCGAACCACGGGAGCTGACGGGATGTCCGACCGGATCGCCACCATCGATTTCCATGTGACCTCGGAGTGCAGCCAGGACTGCCCGTACTGCTGGGGGCCCCAGGAGTTCGAGAATCCCGTGGACACGGACACCGCGCTCCGGATCGTTGCGCACGTGAAGGAGGTAGGCGCTCGGCGCATCGTGTTCACGGGCGGAGATCCGCTGAAACGGGACGACATCGCCGCGCTCATCCGACGCGCCCGGGAGGTGGGGCTGGAGGTCGCTCTGTCCACCACCGGCGATCAGCTCACCCGCGCGTTCCTCGATGAGGTGGCGGACCTCGTCGACCTGATCTCCCTTCCACTGGACGGCTCAAGGGAGGAGATCAACGCGCGAACCAAGGAGCCGGGGCACCTGAGCGCCGTTCTGCAGGCGTTTGCGCTGCTGCGGGAGCACCCCTCGGTCGACGTGAAGATCTGCACGCCCGTCACGCGCCGGAACCTGGCCGAAATCCCCAACATCGCCCGTCTGGCGGAGGCGTACGCGGAGATCACGGAAGCCCGGGTCTTCTACAACGTCTTCCAGGCCTTTCCCCGGGCCATGTTCGAGGTGGACTGGGAGGAGCTTCTGGTGAGCCCGGCCGAGTTCCGGGCTCTGGAGGAGGAGATCCGTGGATCCAGGCCCCCGGGCGAGTCTGGCGCGGTCCGAATCAACTTCCTGGGCCACGACACTCTAGACCGACTCTACGTGATGGTCTTCCCCGACGGCAGCCTGATGATTCCGGTGGGAGCGGAGTTCCGTTCGTTCGGGCCGTTCCTGGAGATGAACGACCTGGACGCCGTGCTGGAGCGAAGCCAGTTCGACTGGCGCAAACATCTCCACCACTCGAAGGGTTGGGAGAAACGGCCGGCCCAGGTCCGTGCTGGGGGAAGCGAACCTCACTAGCCGTGTCGGGGCCAGCTCTACGGGGGCGGTGCCCCACCTCTCCGTTCCAAGAGAAGCGGGCTACCGGCAGTCGCTCACCAGCAGCCTGGCCCCCGGGTCCTCCGCGGTCGGGTCCCCCACCATGCCCATGAAGAGGATCGTGCCCGAAAGCCGCTCGCGGATGGCGAAGGCGAAGGGTCGATCCGCGACGAGCCCGTTAAAGGACACCGGCGCGATACCGACGTTGGTAACCGCGGCGGCGCGCGTCCCTCGCTCGTCCACCTCGATGAACGTCTTCTGCCGCACGAAGTCGATGCAGAGCTGATCGCCGATGGGAGACATGCGGGTGAAATCGGCGCCTGGCCTGAAGGCGACCTCCATCCCCATCGCCTTCAGGGCGTCGTTGAGCCAGGTGTCGAACGACAGCGTGAACTTCGGGATCGAGACCAGATCCACCCTGCGGGAGCGTAGCCCTTCGATCAGGGCGGTCCAACGCTCCTCGTCCAGGCCGCTGAGGAAGGAACGGGCGACCGATCCACCCTGGGGCACCACCACCACCATCGAGAAGGCTTCGCCGCCGTAGGGGAGCTCCACCGCCCCGTAGGTGGGCCCGAAGCCCATGGGTAGCTCCACCTCGTCGATGCTCATCATGTCGACCTGGACGGTCGAGCCGTCTTCACGGGTGAAGGCTTGCCTGTGCGTGTCATTCCGATCGAACCGCGTCGTCCACGCTCCGTCGAAGTAGATCGCGTTGATCAGGAGCATGACCAGGGTTGGATCCAGTTCGTCGAGGATGCGGTTGATGAGTCCCTCGGTGTTCTCGGCAACCCAGTCGTTGATGGCGGCCAACGTGGCCGGATCGTCGAAGTCTCTGGACTCCGTGTGCGCGTCGAAGGCCGCCGTCACCGCCTGCAGGAACGCGTCGTGAAACGGCACGTCCTGGTTGGCCCACACCGAGTTCGCGATGTCAAAGCGGACCTCGGGGTCGAGATCGGTGAGCAGATCGATGAGACCCCGGTAGGAGTCGTTGATCTCCTCCTGCGTGAGCCCCGCGAATCCGAGCGTTTGGCTCATCGCCTCGAACGTCGTGCCGGCGGCGCCGTTCAGGGTCATTCCCAGCGCCATGGACGCGCTGAAGGGAGAGAGGACGACGTTGGGGCGCTGGTCGGCGGCCACCACCTCGCCCACGAGCTCGAACCCGAAAGCGTTCGCGTTGTCGATGACCGCACGCTCGGCGACGGTGAGATCTCGGGGAAGCTCGAGGATCGGATCCGCGCCGGGCCCGGAGGGGTCACCGCAGCCGGAGAGGAGGAGCACCGCCGAAAGGAGGAACGGGACTACCGGAAAGACTCGTGACATGGCTCTCTGCCTCCGGGGGTTCGATTACGGGATGGCCGGACCCGGGGTCCTATTCGGACTCCGGGTCGTAGATCGCGCCCAGGAAGAGGATCGTCCCCGAGAGACGCTCCCGGATGGCCACCAGGAAGGGCCGGTCCACCCGCACTCCGGGAGGTGCCGAGTCGACCATGCTCACGGAGGTCGCGGCCGCGGCCTCGGTGCCTTCCTCGTTCACCTCCACGAAGGTCTTCTGCTTGACCTCGTCCACCCAGATCCCGCCGCGGGCGGTGAGGCGGGTGAAATCCGCGCGTCCGGGGTCGAACGCATCCTCCATCCCCAGACGGATCAGGACCTCGTTGAGCTTCTCCTCCCACTCTACGGTGAAGCGGGGAAGATCCAGGGTAAGGTCCTGCTCGGCGAGGGCGTCTGTCCAGGCGCTCCAGGTCGGAGCATCCAGCTCCGCCACTACCTCCGCCAACCGGACGCCGTGTCGGGGCAGAACCACGGTCATGGCGTAGGCGCCGCCGCCGTAGGGAAGCTCGACGGCCTGGAAGTCGGCGTCGTCCAGGTAGAGGAGATCAGCGCGGCGGTGCATCAGCTTGGCCGTCTTGGTGGACCCGTCCGCCAGCGTGAAGACGCCGTCCTGGGTCCGGTCTCGGTCGAAGGCATCCGTCCAGTCGCCCTTGAAGTAGATGGCGTTGAGCAGGATCATCACCAGGTTACCGGGGAAGGAGTCGAACATCTTCTCGATCTTCCCTCCCGTGCCCTCCTTCACCCAGTCGTTGACCCGGTCCAGGGTGGCCGGGTCGGAGAAATCCACCGATTCGGCGGTGGCATCGAAGTGATCCTGGACGCGCTGCAGGAAGTCGGGAAGCACCGGAAAGCCCTCCCGAGCCCACACGGAATTGGCCAACTGGAAGGTCACCGCGGGATCCAGCCCGTCCAGGAGCTCGATCAGGCTATCGTAGGTGAGGTTGATCTCCTCCTGGCCGAGACCCTGCAGCGCGAGGGCTTCGAGCATGCCGTCGTACGTGTTTCCAGCGGCTCCGTTCAGGGTCATCCCCAGGGCCATGGAGGCGCTCAGG
This sequence comes from Gemmatimonadota bacterium, assembly GCA_039586555.1. Lineage (GTDB taxonomy): Bacteria > Gemmatimonadota > Gemmatimonadetes > Longimicrobiales > Gaopeijiaceae > JBDHKE01. The sequence goes on from JBDHKE010000046.1 coordinate 18,357, forward strand.
GGCGAGATGAAGAGGTTCTGCTCGGGGTCGTCCGCCGCCAGCTCCCGGAGGAGGTTGAAGCCGAATGCGTTGGCCGCATCAATGACCTCCACTTCCGCCACCGTGAGCGCCCGCGGGAGCTCGGTGATGGGTGCGGGCGGCCCGGTGGGGGAGTCCCCACAAGCCGAGGCGGCCGCGAGTAGGGTCAAGGTGGCGAGAGCAGGCCCAAGGCTCCCACGTTCACACGACATGACACATCCTCCTCCCGGTGCGGTCGCCGGAATTCATCTGCGGATTCTCACTTCTACCCCGAAGACAAACGCGTGGGGCAGTGTGTGCGTGACAGCCGCAGCGGTCGCAGGCAGCGAGAGTGCTCATCGGGCTATGGCCAGAGACCCCGGCCCCGTGGGAGTCTTACTGGAGGCCCCTTGCCCGAATCGCGCGACCATCAGCGGGCTGGCTCCTGTGGTGGTGATGGCCGCGCCAACGAACGGGTCGCGCCTGCCGTTCCCCCAGGGCTTCTTCCGCTCGCTCTTGGCCATGGCGATGAGCCTTCTGGCCCTCATCTACATGGTGCTGGCCCCGGGGCCTGCCGGGAGGCTGACGAGGCACTGAGGGGAGCGGCGCGGGCGCCGTGCCCGGCTGCCCCGACGCGCTGCGTCCAGTTCCGTTCTACCGTCCTCCGACCAGGGCTCGAAGGTCCGCTTCGCCCATCCCTGCGCCCGTGGCCCCTCGCCACGGTTCGAGGCGAACCCACGGGCCGATGGGCCCGTGCCGTCCACCTGCCGCTCCCGAAGCGCTCACGCATGCATGACGACCGCGGTACCCCCACGCCCGACCCCCAGGATGGTCCGCCGCCGCGACATCGGGACCGGAGCCGGCCGGCGCCCTCCCGGTCCATCGCGACGACCGGGCACGAGGGCCACAGCAGCCCGGCGCTTCCGCCCTGGCCGCCGAACCTCGTGGAGGCCTTCCGGGCCGAGCTGCGGCTCCGGGGATACAGCCGGCGAACGGTCAAGCTCTACACGGGCCACGTGCGCCGCTTCCTCGCGTTCACCGGAGGCGACCCCGGAGTCCGTTCCGACGAAGAGGTACGCCGCTTCATCCTGGAGATGCTGTCGCGCAACGTGTCGCACAGCTACGCGAACCAGGCGATCAGCGCGCTCCGTCTGTTCTTCCCCCGCGTCCTGGGGCGCACGGCGCCCGTGGCCCGGATCCCCCGGCCGAGGGCGCAACGGAAGCTCCCGGTGGTGCTCAGCCGCCAGGAGCTCAGGCGCCTGTTCGCGGCGCTGCGGAACCTGAAACACCGGGCCATCGTAATGCTCGTCTACGCGTCGGGCCTCCGGGTGGGCGAGGTGGTGCGGCTCAAGGTGTCGGACATCGACTCGCGCAGGAGGCTCATCCACGTGCGCCAGTCCAAGGGCAGGAAGGACCGCTACGTGGTCCTGTCCGACGTGGCGCTGATAACGCTGCGCCAGTACTGGCTGGCGTACCGCCCCCGGGATTGGCTCTTCCCGGGCGGCCGTCCGGGCCGCCACCTGAACGAGCGCTCCGTGCAGAAGGTCGTGCAGCAGGCCCGGGCTCGGGCGAGAATCCGGAAGCAGTTCTCCGTGCACACCCTGAGGCACTCGTTCGCCACCCACCTCCTGGAAGGTGGCACCGACCTCCGCTACATCCAGGAGCTTCTGGGCCACAAGAGCACGAAGACGACGCAGATCTACACCCACGTGAGCCGCCGGAACCTGGCGCAGATCGAGAGCCCCTTGGACCGGCTGATGGACCGGGAGGAGGTGGAAGAGGGGGAATGACGGCCGTCCGGGCGCGTCTCCCCGGCCACGCCGGGTCGAGGGGCTAACGGCAGTACGCGACGTGCGGTTCGACGTTCTCCGTGGCCACGAAGGGACCCGGGGCAAAGAAGGCGGGGCTCAGGTACTCCATGACGGTGATCCGCACCTCGATGTGGCGACCTCGAAGCACTCCCTCGAGGCGAGCCCGGCGATTCTCCTGGCCCGGCGGCTCCGGTCCGATGTACTCGCCCCCGGCGACGAAGGTGTCGTCGGACAGGACGATCGGTGTCTGGAGCACGATCCGGCCACAATCGATCAGGGCCACGCCCTCGGTCGCGGACACCTCAGCCCGAACCCGACGCCACCCCACTGCTCGATCAAGGAGCTCGGCGTGGGCGCCACGGGCTCGCCGCCGCAACCAGCCAGCGCGGCGGCCGACACGAGTATCGACACCCGGGCCGCGCGACGGACCGTGAGTCGGCCGCTGTGCGACAACGTGTCTTCCTTCAGGTTCATTGCCGACGCCTCCGCGATGCAGCCGACCTGGAGAAGCGTGCGGCCCGAAGACAACGGAAGAGCTTCGAACGAGCGCTCGAGAAGGTACCCGGTGGCGAGGCTCCGCCGATTCGCCAGTGACGCCCGGAGCATTCCCGAACCAGTTCGGACCTATGGACCTCCGAGCGCCCAGGTCCAACGACGCCTGGCCCGTCGGCATTGCCGAACCCATGGAAGGGCGAGCAAATTCGCAGTGCGTACCCACAAAGACGACTCGGCGCCGCTGTGAGCTCGGGGATGAGCCCGACGGGAGGGTGGGCGAATGCGTTGGTCGCGACAGGCGAGCAGAGCCGGGGCAGGGCACCGGGTGTCTGGGGGTCGTATTCAGCCATAAGCGAGTTATCTGAAAGCCACTGCGCGAACGGAATCTGACATTTGGCACGGAAACGGCCTGGAAAAGCAGATGTGATGTCGTATGCGGCCACTCCATGAAGAGTTAGACCGGGCTCGGCTTATCTCACTGGAGGTACCATGGTCTATTCCTGCAAGCCCTCATGGCTAGCGCTTCCCTTGGTGCTGTCTGTCGCTAGCCTTCAACCTCTTGACGGCCAAGAGGTTATTAGAAGTACATACACTTACAAGACCGTGGGAGCTCTTAACATCCGCGCGGACGTTTACCGGAAACCTGACGACATTGTCAGGCCTGCCATTCTCTGGCTCCATGGTGGGGCGCTGATCATGGGAAACCGGAGGCGGGTGCATCCAGCCCAGGCCGAAGGATATCTCAATGCTGGCTACACGATCATTTCGATCGACTATCGGCTGGCACCTCAGGCCAAGTTGAGTCAGATACTCGAGGATCTTGACGATGCGTATCAATGGGTGCGAAGCGAAGGTCCAAGGCTGTTTCATATTGATCCGAACCGGATCGCCGTCATCGGACATTCGGCGGGAGGCTATCTAGCGCTAATGGCTGGCTTCCGACTGAATCCCCGACCAACGGCAATAGTATCGTTCTACGGCTACGGTGACATTGCTGGAGAATGGTATAGCCGGCCGGACCCGTTTTATAACCGGCAGCCTCAGGTGCCGAAGGAGGAGGCTTACCAAGCTGTCGGGACACGGCTCATTTCCGACGACCTGGGGACCAACCGAGGCCGATTCTATCTTTACACGCGGCAACAAGGCCTTTGGCCAATGGAAGTGGCCGGGCATGATCCCGACGAGGAACCAAGAGTCTTTGACTTATTCTGCCCCCTTCGGAATGTCACGAAGGATTATCCGCCAACTCTCCTTCTACACGGGGACGAGGACACGGACGTTCCTTTTGAGCAATCTGTTCTGATGGCCGAAGAGTTCGAGCGGCATGGAGTGCAGCACGAGCTCATTCGCTTGGCTGGCCGAGGGCATGGATTTGACTGGGCAATATCGGATCCGGTAGTTGCTGCGACCTTTGACCGCGTACTGGCGTTTCTGGAGAAACAGCTCAGACCGCAGTAGAGATCGTCCAGCGGTCTGCACAGGCTGGAGCGGACTCGCCCAAAGCTGAGAGCGGCTGAGCCCCAATTGCGTTAGCGGCCATGCTTACAGGGGCAAGCTCGTGTGCAGGTCAAAAAAAGGCGCGTCCCGATCAGCACGGCGATGCAGGCACGCGCACTGGCCATCAGATAACAGGCTGGGTTCACGCTAGGGCCGCTGAACGCGGCCCTTGCCCGCCGGGGGAACGGGGTGAGCATTACCTGAGCATCTGAGCCGGCGGGACACCCCTTCGCTCACCTGACGGTGACCTCTCGGGGCGTCGTGAACCGCCGAGACGTTAGCGGAAATGAGCCCTCATGAAAGTAAACGCGAGCCCCAACTTCAGTCGACGTGGTATGGGCACCTTGACGCGCCAGGATCGCCGGTCAGCATTTCCACGAAGACCCTGCAGCAGAGGTTAGGCCGCCCCTTGCGGTGACGAGCCATGGAAAAGGCGAGGCTGTTCTTCGGGGTCGTTGCTCTCGGCCTAGGATGTCAGGCCGTCGACAGAGGTGGACAATTGGATGACAACAAAGCGCTTGTCCTGCGCGCACACGCAGAGGTCTGGAGCGGTGGTGACATGGCAGCCGCCGACGAGATATATGCCGTGGACTTCCTTGGGCACTGGACGGGACGGCCTGATACCCATGGGCGCGAGGAGTTCAAGGCCTTTGTCAAGGACGCGCGAGCTAGGTTCCCGGACTGGAACGAGACCGTTGAACAAGTGGTGGCAGAGGGCAACCTGGTCGTGACACGATTCACTTCACGTGGGACGTTTGATGGCGAACCGTCGCACGGCAAAGCGATCACGATGCACGAGATCGCGATTCACCGCATCGTAGATGGCAAGATAGTTGAACAGTGGACAGTCGCCGACATTCTGGGCATGCAACAGCAATTGGGCATCATCGATACGCCGATCGACGATTCGGTGTCGAACCAGTAGGAAACAGCGGCAGCAGACCCATGTCTGAAGACGTCTAACTACATCAGTTGGCAGGGCTTCGCGCCGCGACTGATGCCGGAGCGATTTGGCGAGCATGCTCGGGGGCCGCCACGTCAACTCGAGTCAAGACGGAGCAAACAAGAAGCGCTGCGTCAGCGTCATCGTTCGGGCTCACTTCCGCTAACACTAAGTTCATGCTGTGCAACGCGTTGCGTTGCTTGCCACCGCAGGCGGGTGAAAGGTAGTAGCTTGGGATAGCCGGTGGAAACCCCTTCGCCCGGCTGTCGCCGGGCTCTCGGGGCTTCATGAACTTGATGAACGTTATGTGAAAGAAGCTTCAGGTCGGGGGTGTGAGGAACTCGGCGGGCCTCAGGGGGGACCTTCTAGTCGAAAACAGGGAATACGAGGTTGTATAGAGGTAACGAGACGGGTATCATTGCCTCTAATGGCCGAGTCATTACCTTTATTCGCCCGAAAGAAGCTGGCCCCGAATGAAGTCTCTGGATCCCATTTTTCTTGATCGTCTCGCCCTGACCCCTTCACACGGATCGACCCTGCGTGCCTTGGGAGAGCACCGCGGGGAGCAGGAACTCTTCAGCCAGCAGGTTCCTGAAGCGTTGGAGACGCTGCGCACGGTCGCCATGGTGGAGTCGACAGAATCGTCGAATCGGTTGGAGGGTGTGATAGCGGCGCCTGATCGACTTCGGGAGGTGGTTCTCCGCGACGCAGCTCCTGCGGATCGGTCAGAGCAGGAGATCGCAGGGTACCGAGACGCCCTGGCCCTGATTCACGATTCGGCAGCTCATATGCCGTTCAGTGTGAATGTGATCCAGCAAGTCCATGCGATGTTGTACCGCTACCAACCCGGGAGTGGTGGTCGCTGGAAGGCCACACAGAACGACATTGTCGAGCGTGGGCGGAATGGATCGATTACCCGCATCCGGTTCCGGCCCGTGAGCCCAGTGGCAACACCGGGGGCGATGGAGGATCTCATCACCCGGTGGAACCAGGCTCACGACCAACAAAGGGAACCGTTACTGGTCATTCCGCTAGCCGTCCTCGACTTCCTCTGCATTCATCCATTCGCCGATGGCAATGGACGCACAGCTCGACTCCTAAGCCTGCTGCTACTGTACCGAGCCGGATACACGGTTGGGCGATACATAAGCCTAGAGCGCGTCATCGAAGACAGCCGGGAGACGTACTACGAGGCGCTCAAAGCAAGTTCCGATGGCTGGCATGAGGGCCACCACGATCCCTTCCCCTGGCTGGAGTACTTTTGGGGGACTCTCCTCCGGGCATATGGTGAATTCCGTGATCGAGCTGGGCGGCTCATGACAGCGCGCGGCTCGAAGACGGCGCTCGTTGAAGCTGCGGTGGAGCGACGCCTTCGGCCGTTCGCCATCTCAGAACTAGAGGACGATTGCCCTGGGGTTAGCAGGGACATGATCCGTCACGTGTTGCGGCGTCTCCGTGACGAGGGGAAGGTGCAGGTCCGCGGCCGTGGCCGAGGGGCAAGATGGGAGGTGGTGGAGCACTTGAGCGGAGGCTGAATTGGGATAGCCGAGGGGCGCGAGGGGCCGAGACACAGATAGGCTGAAGGCGACCGCGCTTCCTCCACATAACAGAGCTGTTGCTGGCTGCGGCCGCCGAGGGCGGCCTTCGTCCAAACCGGCCACGAGCAGACGGAGCTGTTGAAGGGAGCTGATGGAGTCATAGAAAGCAGAGCCGGGGAGGGTTGTGGTTGGGCCGGTTCAGCAACAGCCGGGACGTTATC
>JBDHKE010000047.1:0-25712 GCA_039586555.1 Gemmatimonadota bacterium
TCCACTTCGGGGCGGAGCGTCCGGGTCCGGTTGCGGGTTCCGTCCTCGATCCCCTTCTCCGGGCCCTTGCCAGGGCCTGGATCTTGCGAACTGTCGTGCAATCCCCGATGGGACTCAGGCCCGTGCGACGGGTTGTTGAAGCCTTACGGGCCCAGGACCACTGCATTTCCTGAACCGGCTCCGGAGCCAGACCAGGCCGCGGCTACCATGGACCCGTCGACACAAACGTTGAGTGCACGCAACGGAGCCACTCTGCTCACTGCGGGGTCCCTCCTCGGCCTCACCGCGGGCATCGTGCTGGGAGTCGTTGCTTACGAGACGAAGAATCCCGTTATCCTCGGGACCGTCTCGGTCGTGGAGCCGCTCGGGGTCCTTTGGACCAACGCTCTTCTCATGGTCATCCTTCCCCTGGTCGTCTCTTTCCTGATCATCGGGATCGCAGGGGTGTCGGAGACCCAACAGAGCGGCCGCCTGGGAACCCTGACCCTAGGATTCGTCGTCGCGCTTCTGACGGCTGCCGCCGCATTCACCCTTCTCCTGGGACCTCCCCTCCTGGGGCTGCTGACTTTCGAGGCCCCGGCCCTGTCCCCCGTCACCGCAGATCCGGCCTTGGTGGATTCCCTGGCCACGGGGGGGTCTGCCCCGTCTTTTGGGGAGTGGATTCTGGGTTTGGTTCCGCCGAATCCCGTCCGAGCGGCCGCCGAGGGCGAGATCCTGCCGGTAATGGTGTTCACGGTCCTTTCCGGCCTGGCAATCACCCGAATCCCGGCGGCCAGCCGCCAGCTCCTTGTTTCCTTCTTCCGTGCCGTGGCCGATGCAACCATGGTGCTGGTAGGCTGGCTCCTGAAGGTGATTCCTCTCGCGGTGTTCGCCATCTCCTTCCCGATGGCGGCCCGCACCGGACTGGCGCTTGCCGGAGCGGTGGGCTGGTTCATCGTCCTGGTGTGCGGCTTCCTGCTGGCGTTCACGCTGCTCCTCTACCCTGTCACGGCCGCGTTGGGCGGAATCCCGGTGCGCCGGTTCGCCCGCGGCGTGGCCGCTTCTCAGGCGGTGGCAGTAGGAACTCGCTCCTCGCTGGCCACCTTGCCGGCACTGATGGAGGGGGCTCGGGATCGGCTGGAGATTCCTGCCTCCGCCGCAGGTGTGGTTCTCCCGCTGACGGTCTCGGCCTTCAAGCTCAATCGGACCATCTCCGGGCCACTCAAGCTACTGTTTCTGGCTTCGCTGTACGGGGTTTCCCTCGAGCCTGGATACGTGGTGATCTTCACGGCCACGACCATGCTGCTGAGCTTCAGCTCTCCGGGAATCCCAAGCGGAGGCTTCATGGTCACCTTGCCCTTCTATCTGGCCGCCGGTCTTCCCGTGGAAGGTGTGGTGCTGCTGAAAGCCGTGGACGCGATCCCCGACATCTTCAAGACGCTATTGAATGTGACCGCGGACATGTCCGTCGCGGTCATGACGGCCCGCTTCGTACGGGCCCCCAGCGAGCGAGCGGAGGCGGCCCTTCACCCGCACTCGCGCGGCCCGTCCCCCACCGGCGCCTCGGAGGCGCAGCCGCTTCAGCCATGATCCACTTCGTCGTGCCGCGCGAGGGTGCCTTCGGAATCGAGAACTACCTGACCCGGCGCGGCCAGCGGGTCGCAGCCCGGATCAATGTTCTCCTCTACGAGGACCTCCGAAGCATGGAGCGGCTCGAGATCGGCACCTACCTCTTTTCGGCACTGGACCAGCTGACGGACTCCGAACGCCAGCTGGTGGCGGGGCTATGGGACGCGCTGGCCGCCCACGGCTGTCGCCTCCTGAACGATCCAAGAAGGGCCTTGTGCCGTGCCGAGCTTCTCGAAAGGATGTTCGACTCGGGCGTCAACCGTTTCAGGGCCTGCCGGGCCACCGACTCCCTCGAGGCGCTTCGATTCCCGGTCTTCGTGCGAGAGTCGAATCAGCATTCAGGAAGTCTCACGGGCCTGCTTCGTTCCCGCCGGGACGTCGACCGGTCACTTCTCTCCCTCGCCCTTCGAGGCTACCGAAGGTCCGATCTCCTGGTCGTGGAGTTTCTGGACACCTGCGACGGAGACGGCTTCTACCGCAAGTACACGGCGTTCCGAGTCGGGGAATACGTGATGCCGAAGGGCCTGGAATACGGTCGGGACTGGGTCCTCAAGCACCAGACCTCGGACCGGGCCGCCCATCCGCTCGAGGAGGAGATCGCCTACGTCGAGTCCAATCCGTTCGGCCCCTGGCTTCGGAGGGTCTTCGAGTTGTCCGGGATCGAGTACGGGCGAATCGACTTCGGCGTTTGGCAGGGGGAACCCCAGGTGTGGGAGATCAACACCAACCCCACCATCGCTGGCGGCCCCAGGCCGAGAAAGAGATCGCCAGAAGAGGAGGAATACCGGAGGGTCGTCGCCGGGTCACGGGAACGATTCTACTCCCGATTCGAGCGAGCGTGGCTGGAGCTGGACCCCGGAGACCGCCTGGATCGAAGCCAGATCAGCGTCTCGTTCCCGGAACCTCTGGTCCGGAGGATCTCGACCGAGCATCGGAGAAGGGAGCGGCGTCGCCTCGGCAGAACGGCGGCGTTCGCGCTGGCCACCAAGCCCGGAGTCCGGATCCTCCGCCGGGTCATCGAATTCGCTCTGCTCCGCCTCGCCCCGGGCCTGGCCCGGGTATCGCGACCGCGTACGGGCCGCTCGCGGCGCGTCCGTTCCTAACCCTGGTCCCTGGCGAGAACCTCTTCGACGACTGCGACGAGCCGGCGGGCCAGGGCATCCTTCGATAGGAAGGCCGCATCCGCCGAAGCGGCTTGTCGGGTCAGCTCACCGTCCCTCCACTGGCGGATCAGCTCCCCTAGCGCCTCTACGTTGCCCGGATCGGAGTGGTGCTCCAGCCTCCGGCAGCGAGAGAAGCTACGACCGACGGCCCACGTCGCGCTGTTCTCAGGCGAGAGAATCAGGACCGGATTCCCCGTGCACAGATAGTCATACAGCTTCGTGGGAATCTGGCGACGGAACATGTCCGGCTGGGGAACCACCAGGACCGAGGGTTCCTGCATCAACTCGACGGCGTCGCAGAACGGCAGCGTCGGTCTTCGGCGGATCGGCACACGACCGGAGTCGGCCCTCAGACCCAGGGCTTCGTCGGAAGCCTCCGGGCCAACGGACTCCACGGTGAGCTCCTCGGGCCGCACGAGCCCCCGGTGCACCAGGACCGCCAGAGCCTCGACCAGGGGAGCGATGGACCTCCCTCCGTAGAGGCTTCCGAAGTGCCGGAACTTCAGTGGCTGGCCGCCGCCCAGGGCGTTGCCATCCGTGGACAGGGGCACGTCGGATCCATTCAGTACGGTCTCGAAGTGGCCCGCCAGGGCGTGCGGAAAGCTCTCTCCAGCTGCATCCATGATCCCCGGACTGGCGAAGAGCACCCGACTGGAATCGTTGACGATTCGTCGCTCCCAGCTTTCCACGCGCCAGCGAAACCACTTCGTCGGAAAGGGGAAGTACCGACCGGTCCGTGCGCTCCAGGGATCCCGAAAGTCGGTGATGAGAGGGCACCCGATCTCCCGTGCCACCCCCCAACCCACGCGCAGCCCGGTCCAGGGTGGTCCGGTGGCGAAGACCACGTCCACCGACTCCTCGCGGGCCAGGTCGATTCCGGCTCGCGTGGCGCCGCGGTACCAGGCCCTCTCCATATCGGGGAGCTCATCCCAGGCAGCGACGTGTCTGCGCACCGAGCCCAGAAGGCCTCGACGAAGCGCGACTTCCCTTCCGTAGTCCGTCTGGGACATCGGGTCGTGGGCCGCGGGGGCGACGCGCTCCTTCCACCAGAGGTAGTGATCACCCAGAGTCCGGCCCCGCCCCACGCGCGTAATGTGGTCGGGAAACGGAAAGACCCGGCTGAGAGACGCGTCAACGGAATCAAGGGACTCGACGGTTCGAGTCAGCACCAGGACGCGATGCCCCGCCTCCTGCAGTTGCCTCGCGAAATGGAGTGGCCTGTGCGTTCCGCTCTGATTCTCGGGAGCGAAGTGGTAGGCCACCATCAGGACGGTTCCCTTGGGCCGTCTCACGCCCGCTCGCCCCAGAGTCGGCCGCCCACTCAGGGGATCCCCTTCACCTCCCACCAGGCGGAGCTTTCGGCCCAGGCGATCGAACCGACCGAACCCGGCCGCCGTCAGCTTGAACGTGGCCTCTCGCGCTTCGTAGAAGAAGCGCGGAAGCTCGAAGCGGTGGTGGTCCGGCTCGAAATCCTTCAGGCGCACGTAGTCCGGGATGCTGGTCATGGCCGCTGTGAACCCCAGATCCCGGAGGATCCGGACCTCCCGGGTCGTGTAGGAGCCCACAGTTCCATCCGGATAGCAGAAGACCCAGGAGCATCTTCCGAGCTCGGATTCGACCCGGTCACGGGAGCCCAGGACCTCCCTGCGCGCCGTGTCCTCCGTGGTGTGACTGAGAATGGGATGCGTGATGGTGTGGCACCCAAAGTCCGCTCCGCGCTCGGACCAGTACCGTGCCTGGTCCCAGGTCATGGCGGCGTACCGCTCCGGCAGATCTCCCGACGGATCGACGTCGAGGTCCTGAAGGATCCGCTCGATCAGCTCCAGCTTTTCGGGGTTTGGAAGGTCCTTGAGCCGAGCCGTGACCCTTCTCACCGCCGCCTGTCGATCCTTGTCACCGGACCAAGCATACGCCTCCGACCCGTTACCGAAGTCGATGGTCACATTGCTGCGCGGAGTGGAAGCGAACGCGTGCTCGACCCGATCCCACCAGAGCCAGCCGGAGCGGTCCAGGAAGCCGGTGACCGGAAAGACCGTGACGGGACTGTCGAACTCGGCAAAGATCGGCGCCCCCACCCGCGGGAAGTCGTAATACCCATCGTCAACCGTGAATGCGACGGTTCGGGAGGGGACCTCCCCGCCGGCTGTCATGCGATGGCAGATGTCGTCGACCGTGAGCAGCGTGTAACGCCTCCTGCGCAGATAGGATAGGCAACGACGAAGCGCTTCCGGATCCACTCCCTCCACGCCCCTTCCGGGATCGTGGAAGCGGTGCAGCATGAAGACGGTGGCGATGCCCCGTGCCACCGGGCGCATCCACGCGTCCGTGACACCGTGGTCCAACAACGTGACGGCCGCGGACTTGAGCCAATTCACGGGCCATCTCCCGTTCTTCCGGTCATCGGCCCTCTGCGTGGAACACTCATTACTACAATATTTTAACTAATGGAATCTGAAGTCATTTATCATATGAGATCGCCGGGATCCAGCCTCGATTCTGGGGCAATCCCTCCGCTTGCCGAGACCTTCCGCATACTTCACAAGGTTCCTCGTCAACACCGGTCTCGCCAGGTGTCCGGACGGCGGGCCACAGGCTTGCGTGCAAGGAACGTGCTCGGATCCGGGACACCGCGACGGCGAGTGCCGCCTTGACGTTCCGGACTTGGACGGCTGCAAAGGCCGACGGATCCGCGGTCGCGGGAGACTCCTCACTGAGCCGAAAGGAGATAGGGGAACTGGCGCCTGCGCACGTCCGGACGGACGACGTCGGTACGGCACAGGTGGCCCATAGGGGGCGCGGCGCCAGCGGTGCTATGGCCCCCCCGCTCCGGAGCGGTACCAAGCGCTGCTCCCCGCCACCACCACACCCTCCTGATGTCGATCTGTTATGCTGTCATGGCTCGGAAGGCCGGTGTATCTTTGCCTCCTGGCCGGAAGAGGTCGAGGATCCGCGATCGCACCCCGCTGCTCCGGCGCTCCAGACCGTCCGGGTGTGCGAGGATCACCCCCACTAGTCCTTCCTCCACACGTTGTTCTTCCGGTCTGTGTCCGGGAACCTCCTCCAGGGGTCGATCTCCACCTCGACGACCTCACCGAAGCTACCGGCAACAGTGACCTCGACACGGGTCTCCCCGCGGAGCCAGGCGTCCACCGACACCCGTCGCTCCACGACCTCGCCTCGGTCGTTCGTGACCCGCAGGAGGACCGGCATCGGAGCGAATCCCCGATCCTCCACCGTGATCGTGGTCCTTCCGTCTGTGAGGCGCACGTCGGCCACGGCCTGATCCAGGGTCCAGGTCTCGTAGTACCAGGAGCTCCAGAACCAATCCAGGTCCATCCCGGAGACGCGTTCAAAGGTGTTGAAGAAGTCCCAGGGAGTCGGATGCCGGAACGCCCATTCCGTCACGAAGGTCTGATAGGCCTCCGTGAACCGGTCGTCGCCCAGGAGGCCCCGAAGCGTGACCAGGAGAGTGGCCGGCTTGGCGTAAGAAGCTGTTCCGTAGCCGGGACCGGGAGCGTAGTAATCTCCGTGAGTCATCATGCTCCCTTCGAGCTCGGCCCGAGCTACGTTCAGGTAGTTCTCGGAATCGAGGCTGTCCGCGTTGATCCCGGGCCAGTACTCCGGCCTTCCCTGGTTCTCCAGGAAGCTCGTGGAGCCCTCGTCCATCCAGGCGTGCCGGCGCTCGTCCGTGCCCACGATCATGGGAATCCACATGTGGGCCAGCTCGTGGGCGGTGACGCTGTAGAGGTCCACGGGCTGCCGTCCTTCGTACGGCCCGATCACAGTGAGCATGGGGAACTCCATTCCGCCTCCGATGATGTCCCCCCCCTCCACCGAAGTCATGTGTGGCCAGGGATAGGCGAATCCCGTGAAGCGTGAGTGGTGTTCGATGGCATGCTTCGCGTAGAGCGCCTGCTGCTCCCACAACGGTGCCCGATACTCCCGGAAGAGGGAGTGAATGGCCACCCGCTCGTCGCGGCCGTCTCCGTTCCGATCCGGAACCCGGGCGCTCGTCCCGTACCACAGCTGGGCGTCGGAGGCCGTCCAGGTGAAATCCCGTACTCGCTGGGCGGAGAAACGGTAGGTGAGGGTCTCGCCGGTCGGTGAGATCGTGGCTTCTGCCGCATCCCGGTCGTCCCTCGTGACGATCTTCACGATGGTGTCCGCCTGCAGAGCCGCCGCCAGGCGCTCACGGGTCTGGGCCGAGAGCACCTCCTCGGGGTTCTCGAGGATGCCCGTCGCCATCACGGTCCAACCGGCAGGCACCGTGATCGCCACGCGGTAGTCGCCGAACCCATCGTAGAATTCGGCACCTCCCAGGTAGGGAGCCGTGTCCCAACCCCGAAGGTCGTCGTACACCGCGAGCCTGGGGAACCAGTAGGCCACGAAGTAGACCTCGTGATCGCTGTGTCCCATTCGCCCGGAGCTGTTCTGAGGAAGGGTGAATTCCCAGTCGATCTCGATCTCCACGGAGTCGCCGGAAGGTACCGGGCCCGGGGGCCGTATCATCAGCACCTGAGAGGGGCGGTCGCCGGTGCCGAGATAGGCATATCCGGGGCCCTGCGAGAGGTCGCCGAGGGCCAGCTCCTCGTCGCCGAAAGCCAGGCGGGCGAGCCTCACCCCGCCAGTGAGCTCCTGAGGCCGCGCCCGGACGGTGCCCGGAGCGTGCAGATTCTGGTAGAGGTGGAGGGTCAGAGCCTGAAGCTCCTGCGGAGAGCGGTTCTCGTAGATGATCCGCTGACGTCCGTTGAGAAGACCCTTCGCGGGATCAAGCCGGGCATCGATCTCGTAGGTCGCGTGCTGCTGCCAGTACCGCGGACCCGGGCCGCCATCGGCGCTGCGGGTACCCTGTTCCAGGGCCCTACGGAAGTAGGGCGGCGGCACCACGGGTCCGGGTATGGGCCGCTGGAGGGTTACCGCCTCCTGGGCGTGGCCCGGCGGCGTCCGGACCGCGACGAAGCCAATCGCGGTCAACACGGACGTGCCAAAACAAACCGTCCTCCCCAATGATCTCATCTTCTCGTTTACCCCTGATCGTTCTCCGTGTCTTCAGGAATTCCGAGCGGGTAGAATCGCGCACCGCTCCGATCGAAGCGAGCCTGGAGCGCATCGAGGGACACACCCCCGGTCATTCAGTAGCCCGGAACTGGATCCAGCCGTCCCGCATGTAGTCGAGCGTGCTCATCACCACCAGGAAGGTGGCAAGCCAGAAGCCGATCCTCATGAAGCCCTGAGAGGCGCCAGCGGTCAGTGCTACCAGCAGGACGAAGATCAGTGAGCTGGCCAGCTTCCCATGCAGCTTGTGCCTCACGAAGACCCTTCCCTTCCTCAGCCGCACCGTGGCATACCCCGCAGCCATGATCAGGTCGCGGCCAAAGACTACGAACACGAACCAGAAAGGAATGACGGCGAAGGCTGGTCCTCGACTCAGCGCGAAGAACAAGACCAGAGTCACCTGGGCAAGTTTGTCGGCCAGAGCGTCGAGTACCGCTCCAAGCTGGCTGCCGAGTCCGTGGCGACGAGCCAGGTACCCGTCCACCAGATCCGACGCTCCCAGAAAGAGAAGGACGACAAGGGCGCTCGCTCGCAGAGACGCCGTCGGAAACCCGGAGTGGGCCGCCGACTGGCACCGAGCGGCAAGAAGCACAAACAGAGGAATGAGCGCCACGCGCACCACGGTGAAGACGTTGGGCAGCCAGCTGGGGAGCCGGGCCGCCAGGGCATCTCCGCCTGTGCGGTCGCGCATCATCTCCAGTCCGTCAGACACTCTCGCTCCATGGTCGCTTTGACACTCACCGCGCGCGGGTCCCATACATTAGCGCGGAATCGTACGGTTCACACCCTCGACGGAGCCTCCCATGTTCCCTCACGAGTCGTGGCGCAAGTCCGTTCCTCTGTCCGTTCTTCTCCTCGCGGCCGCCTGTACGAGCGACACGCCCCGCGCGACTCAGGACCTCTCCGATGAGGAGATGGTTTCGCTCGCGCGTGAAATCCATGGCCGGATCGTCACGATCGACACCCACGACGACATACCGTTCGACTTCGCCACCGACGAGGTGGACCCCGGCCTGCGGGGGGACCGCCAGGTCGACCTGCCTAAGATGAGGGAGGGGGGCCTGGACGTGGCCTTCTTCGTGGTCTACGTGGGCCAGACCGAGCGCACGCCGGACAACTACGAAGAGGCGAAGGCCGACGCCATGGTCAAGTTCGAGGCCATCCACCGCATGGCGGAAGCCATGTACCCGGATCAGATCGAGATCGCCTACAGCGCCGACGATGTGGGAAGGATCCACGCCAGCGGCAAGCTGGTGGCGGCCATCGGCATTGAAAACGGATACGCGATCGGGAAGGACCTCTCCCTCTTGGAACAATACCACGAGCTGGGAGCTCGATACATCACCCTCGCCCACGGCGGCCACAACGACATCGCCGACTCAGCCACGCCCCGCTCGAATCTGGGGGACACCGAGTCCGAGCACGGAGGGATCAGCGCCTTCGGGGAGGAGGTCATCGCGGAGATGAACCGCATCGGGATCATGGTGGACGTGTCCCACATCTCCAGGAACGCCATGATGGACGCGGTACGGCTCTCCCGCGCCCCCGTGATCGCGTCGCATTCGAGCACGCGAGCCCTGTGTGACCACCCCCGAAACCTCGATGACGAGCAGCTTCTGGCGCTGAAGGAGAACAGGGGAGTCATTCAGACCGTCGCGTTGGGGTCCTACGTCAAGACCGACCCGCCCGAGAAGGCCGAGGCCGTCCGCGCGCTCAGGGAGGAGCTCGGGATCACGGGTCGGCAGGCCTTCCGGGAGATGACGGACGAGCAGAGGGCCATCTACGAGGAGCGCATGGCCGTGCTCAACCAGCAGTGGCCCGAGCCCGACGTCCGGGACTTTGTGGATCATATCGACCACGCCGTCCAGCTCATCGGCGTCGATCATGTGGGGATCAGCTCGGACTTCGACGGTGGCGGGGGGGTCGTGGGCTGGGGCGACGCCGGCGAGACCTTCAACGTGACTCTGGAGCTCGTGCGGAGAGGATACTCGGAAGATGACATCGCCAAGCTCTGGAGCGGCAACCTTCTTCGGGTCTGGCGCGAGGCGGAACGGGTGGCGGCGGAAATGCAGGCCCGGCAAGGGTAGGGAAAGGGAGGCTACGGCCCCAAGGATCTTCTTGTGCTGAGCATGGGGCCAGGGGCGAAGGAGGCGTCGATCGTGGGCAATCTCTCGCGGTACGATTCGCCTCCCTTGAAAAGCACAGGGGACGGCCTGAAGGCCGTCCCCTCCTGTCTTCGGCGCCCTCCGGGCCGTCTGGCGGATCGGCCTGGAGGCGCGGTGGTTGGCTAGTGAGCGGGGTGTCCCGTCTGGGTGCACGTCCCACCTATGGGCGTCGTCGACAGCGGATAGAAGCGCAGCTGCGTGTTTCGCATCTGATTGTTGTCGACGTGCCAGAAGTAGTTCTCCCCCTCATCGCTGAAGAGCGGGACGAGCTCGTACTCGTAGGTGACACCGTCACTCTGGAGCACGTAGGCGCACACCTGGAGCAGATCCCGGCTCACGTCCTTGAACCTGTTGCTCTTGGTGAGATTCTGGACGAGCTCACCGGCATAACACCACGTGCCTCCTGGATCCCCGTTGCCGTCCGCGTACTCGTCGAAGCAGGACATGAAGGAGATGTCCCCCTTTCCTGCCACCGGCCGGATCCAGACGGAGTACGCCAGGTCGCCGGAGCCATCGTCGGGGTTCGGAAGCTGGAACTTCGCTCCGTCCTGGTCTGTGCCGTTCGGATCGACGACCTGATACTCACCCTCCCTGAGGTAGATGTCGACCTTGCCCTCGTAGGGGATGAAGATCCGGTGGCCGTTGTCGTGGGGAGCCTCCCAATCGCCCGTCATGGCCTTTTCCTTCGACATGCCGAGCAGGTTCAGGTTGAAGTGCCAGCCACTGGGAGCTCCGTTTCCGACGTACCCGTCGCCATCGGTAGGCTTGTCGAGGCCGGCGCCGAGGACATCGTCCATGGGCGGGCTGGCCGGATCGTCGGCGCAGGCCAGGGCCGCCAGAGAGAACGCAACGAGCGGGAGCGCCTTGAGGAACGACCTCATGGTACCTCCTTCCATTGGAGAGTAGCTGCTGCGGGATCTCACCCCGTGCAGCACGGGAACCACACGGGGCAGTCTTGCCACAATGCGGCAAGAGCTGTTCCACCGGAGGATCCTGGTGTAACGGTACGCCAGGGAGACAGCTACAGTGGGCTGTTGAGCTGCTTTCCTGCGGCCTTCCCGCCCTTCCCCCTCCCCACCCGTCCAGGGCAATGATTTCCCACCCGGGAATGATTGTGGGTAGCGGCGCGACAACAACTGACGCGGCCGCTCCACGCGCTCGGCGCCGCACGGAGGGGGGCTCCGCCGGGGCTCAGCCCAGTGCCTCCTCCACCACCCTCCTGAGGTGATCGAGGTCTCGGACATCGTAGAGCGCTTCGATCCCCAGGACGCCCATGCGCCGGCTCATCCCCAGAAAGTTCCGGAAGGGAGAGGAGAACATCCGAATCCGGGACCTCGGGAAGCCCAGATTCACCTCCAGGTACCGGCGCGCGCCCAGGCAGGACAGAGGGTCGTTGTTGATGACGAGGAGAGAGCGGATGTTCTCTCTCATCTCGGGCATGGAGAGAAAGGTCGGGTTGTTCGCATAGATCAGGTCCCCACCCAGTTCGGCCACCAGGAAGCCCACTCCGAGATCCTGTGCATACCGGAAGGATCGCACGATCCGCGTCCGGAAGGTCTCCGGCGACGTGTAGGTGGTGATCATTCCCGCATCGACCTGGTCGAGGGCGACCGCCGCGCCCGACCGTCGATGGTGGATGGAGTCCAGCGTTCCTCCGGTTCCGGTCACCTTCACCGCACCGACCCGAATCCCCCTGTCCACCAGAAGGCGGATGATCTCGCCCGCGAGTACCGTCTTCCCTGCCTCGGCTGAGGTCGCGGCTACACAGATCATGGCGGTGGTGAGTCGGGAAGCCCTCGCCTGGATCGCCAGGTCTTCGACATTCACGATGCTGCTGGTGACAGGGTCCTGGACCAGGCCCAGGCAGGAGAACTCCGCGGAGGTCTCGACCTCGATACTGGGATTGGGGATCGCCTCATGAAAGAGGTCCCCCACCATGCCGCTCTCCCCCGCGATCCAGTAAGCCTTGGAGCCGGAGTAAACCGGCAGTCCGCCCTCGGGGATCCCGGCGTTCACGTGCGTGGCCGAGTCCCTGGTGCCCAGAACCGTGAGAACCCGCGTCGGAACCGTCACGGTGTGGGCCTGAAGAGCCTGATCCAGGATGACCAGCGGCTCGCCGGGACGCGGTCGCACCTCGCCCAGCACCAGGTCACCCTGCTGGCCCACCCCGTCCGTCAGACACAGACCCGGAGGCGAGAAGCGACTCCGCACGTTTGCCACCACGATGAACGGTTCGAAATCGGACAGCCCCTTCGTCATGGCTCACCCCTGTCGCTCCGGTAGTCTGAGCAATCTGCGAGGGCAAATCGGTCCTGGTCCAGAGGCACCGATGCCAGAGCGGGGTCCGGCACCGGCAGGCGAGAGCGCCGATGCCATGTGCACTCTGGCCCGCGATCGTTGCGTGTCCGCAACAGGCAGCCGGAAAGAGACAAGCCTGGCAGGGTTCTTGAAGTGTTTGCCAGCCGGAGGCTTAGGATCATCGGATCCAGCTGGTACGTAATTCGCTTTGGACTCTTGTACGCAGGCCCTGGGCGCCCGTCACTTCGGCGGCGCTCCGGACATCTGAAGAACCGAACTGGTGCGCGAAGCCCATGAGAACCTTGCGGTGGCATAATCCCCTATCGGGGGCATCCGCCGATGGATCGGGGCCAGAGCGGTGGAAGGTCACCATGAGACACCTGGTGATCCTATCCCTTGCCTGGGCTTCGCTCTTCGCACTCGGCTGTGCGGGGGCCGGCTCCACCGGTGCCCAGGACTCTGAGGGAGACAGCACCTCCGCGTCCGCGAGCTCCAAGCGAACCGGCCGCTTTCCGAAAGGAAGGTCGTCCAGGAGCGGCGGAAGCGCGGGAGGGGGCAGTGGGGTGGGGAAGTTCGTCCCGCCCGATCAGTCGGACTGTGGCAGGACCGGGATCGGAGGGGGACCGCTATACTATTGCCCGGGAGACGAGGAGGTCCAGCCGGCAGACGAGGAGTCGGTGGTCAGGAAGCGCAGCTCCTACCGCCTGCCGGACCTGAGCGCGGGAGAGCGAACGGGCTCCTGATCGGCTCGGAAGCGCCCCAACGGTTATCTCGGGAGCCGGGCCCGGCTCCTTCTTCTTGATCCGACGGACGATTCGTCCGCGGTAGACGCCGAAGAGGTCACGAAACCTCGAGCTTCGAGCGCGAGCTATCTTCGCGGTGAAGCGGGAGCCAGGCTCCGAACGGTAAGCTGGCTCCCGCACTCCCTCTGGCGGTTACGACGCAGCCTCTCGGTCCGGCCAGCTGCACCCGAGGGAAAAGTAGGGACGCCCAGCGTCCGGGAAGGAATGGGCGAGGGGCCGCTCGACGCCACGGGCCCGCCGGATGCGGCGGAGGAGCAGGCAGCCTCTCCCCACCTCGTCCGAAAGGACGCCCTCAGGTTGGATTCACTCCTTCGGATGGAGCGGCTCGGGCAGCAGGGGTGAGGTATCCCACGTCTCGTCGGCGATGTCCGTGGCTCCCAAGTCCGCGAGCTCGGCTTTGATTCGCGCGTAGTCCGCCGACTTCATCCACTGCTGTGCCTGCTCCGAGCTCTCGAATTCCGTCTCGACCAACACCTTCAGGTGATCACCGGCCGGATGCCGGTACCCCCGAAACTCCTTGACGCCCGGCTGCGCGAGCACGGTGGGGATCCACGAGGTGCGCGCCCGCTCCGCGTACTCGGCGGAAGGGCCGGCGGCGGGCAGGTTCCAGGTCATGATGCCCAGGGCCATCGGTTACCTCCTTGGGTTGGCGTGGGTGAGCATTTCGGCAGGCCGTCTCCCCCTCGAGCCTTCCAGCACGACGATCCGGGCTGTTGGCGGCGGGAGTCCAGCAGTTGGGTCGTCGGGCCTGGGCGGCCCGGTCATCTACAGTTGTCTCATGCAAGGTACGGTGCGAGTGGCTCCGGCGCGAGTCGGGGTTGGCCGCGGCTCGTCAACAGCCCTAAGTCGGTGCCGTGTCCTGTCACGGACGGAGTTCCGTCCGCTGCGCGAGCATCCTCCGAGAGAGGATATTCCCGCTCATGACCACCGCCTCAAGAGGCTTGTCCGAGCCTCGCAGCCCCATTGTTCGCGGAGCGATTCCACGGTGCTCACCTCTTCGTTCAGCCGTAGAGCGGCAGCGGTCCGTGGCACTCCGGAACGGTTGTTGCTACAGAAGGAAGTTCTTGCGTGGGACCGGGAACAATGTTCTCGCAAAGTTCCCCGGTTGCGGCTCCGGAATGCGCCTGCGCCCTCTGACAAGCACCCGTACGCCACTGCCCTTTCACAGGTTAGATCCATGCCTGCCAGCGTCAGCTGCTTCCGTCGGCCCTGGGCATCAACTTTGCGGACCTCCCCAGGGCCGGTCCCTCATCGGACTCGCCCAGCCGGCGCGCGCCCCGCAGCTGGGGGTCCACGACCAGAGGAGGCAGCATGTTCAGGCACCTGTTTCGCGCGGGCTTTGTCGCACTGGCAATCGGCCTCGTCGCATGCGGTGAATCCGCACCCACGGCGCCGGACGTCTCCGTCGAACTAAGCCCCACCGCCGACCTGACCCTCCCCCCCGACGGTGGGACCTGCCCGGACGTTTACTATGAGCAGACCGAGTTGCTCGACAACGGGGTCACCGTAGCATGGACGTCGACCATCGCCGGTTTCGAGTACGCCGAGGGCACGGACTACGTCGGCACCGTCAACTGGTCGGTGGATCAAGGCAGTACGGAGTACACGGCCTTCACCATCCGGAACGGTCGCAACGCATGGACGCCCCGGGGCAAGGGCGGTGACGACGTGAACGGAACCATGACACCTGGCACGGCCGGAGCCGGAACCGTCGACGTCACCGTGAACATGACGCCGATGCACGCGTCTGAGGACGACTACGACCTCGACGGGATCAACGACTGGGAAGGCCAGATCGGCAACGGCCATTTCTGGCTCCGTCTCAGGGTCGATGACGGTGAGGGGGACACCGAGAACGTGAAGCTCGGAGTCAACTTCCACCTTGAAGATCCAGCGGACGGCTTCGGAAGTCGCTGTCCCTCCTGACCTTCGGAGGGGGAAGGCATGGCGGCGATCCGATCAAGGTGCATTGACGGAGGAAGCAGGTCCTAGTTCACCTGATCGGCGCGGAAGTACCAAAGAGGCGGTAGCAGAAGGGCGGCCCCACGTGGGGCCGCCCTTCTCGTGGGTGGAGGCGATCAGCCGAGGCCGCCCATCGTGCCTCCAATCTCTCCAGCTCAGGCCAGTACCTGACCGATTCTGCCCTTGTGTCGAGCCATCTCCGGGCGTGAGGCAGGGAAGGAAATGGACCGTACCGCTCCGGCCCACTACCGAAAGCAGGCTGCCCCATGATCCCTGGTGAATTGTCGGATCAACTGGCACGAATATCGCCTCTTCGGTGCTTGAAACACGATCGCAGAGTCTTGTGCGCGGCGGAGCGACGCGGAGCGACTTTGACGCATGTTTGACCGGTGTCTCCTCTGTCAGGCGCCCTTCCCCGATAACCAGGTACTCGAGCACCTGCCGGTGGGAGGTCGCGTGGCCTACGACCCCGAGCGGGGACGGCTCTGGGCCGTCTGCTCGGTCTGCCGGCGCTGGACTCTGGCCCCCATCGAAGAACGCTGGGAGGCTCTCGAGGAGTTGGAGGCTCTTGCCTCGGGGGCGGGTCGCGGCCCGGACAGAGCTCGACTCGTCTCCGAGACCGACAACATCTCACTCCTCCGTGCTGGACGACTGGACATCGTCCGGATCGGGAGAGCCAGTCTCACGGAAGAGGCCTGGTGGCGGTACGGCCAGCAGCTCGTGAGCCGACGGGAGGAGTATCGCAAGATCTCGTTACTGGGCGGGGTCGCGATCGGAGCCGCGACTCTCGGCGGGTGGATTACCGGCGGCGCGATGCTGGTGGGGGGTTGGCTCGTCTGGAAGCATCCACCCGGGAACCTCGCCGACCTGACGCGCTGGATACGATTCGGGAGCACTGCCTGGGCCGGTCGCAACGTCTGTGCGGGGTGTGGCCACGTCTTCACGGAGCTACCGTTCTCGGATCGGAGGATCCTGATCTTGCGACCGGGGCCGGACGAGGTGGTGACCCCCTCCTTCTCCCGCCGTTGCCCCCGCTGCGGCGACGGACATCGGGGCGGCCTGCACCTGGAAGGCTGGGAGGCCGAGCACACCCTCATACGCATCCTCGCATACCAGCATTTCGCGGGGGCTTCCAAGGACCGCGTCCGGGCTGCCACGAAGCTCATCGAGGGCGCCGGCGGCCCTTCAGGCCTCACCCGCATACTGGCGAGGCACGGCCGCCACCTGGGAGATGTCCCTCGAACGGGCGCCATCGCCTTGGAGATCACCACCAATGACCAGCGAGAGAAGCGGCTCCTGAAGCTCGAGCTGTCTGCCCTTGAAGCCCAATGGCGTGAAGAAGAAGAGCTGGCGTCCGTCGTTGACGGAGAGCTCACCCCCGTGCCCCACCTGGCGAGTCTCCGGCGGAAGGTGGCGGGGCTCCTCTGAGAGAGCCGGGCCCATCACGCCTCCACCCGGTTTGTCACGTCCTCCCCTGGGCCTTACTGTCGCGGCGTCCGGCACGAGGTGCAGTGGAGCGTGCGATCGCGAGGGACTTAGCCGGCCGTCCCGCGCGCTCGTCGTCATGCTCGCCCTGCGGCCTGTGAGGCGGGGCGGCGGTGCCCACGGTCCCGTCGTTATCCCCCTTTTAGCCCCCGGGGCCTTGTCCTCGGCGCTTGGGCTCCAAATCTGATCCTCCGACGGGCGTTTGCTTGACCCGACCGAGAAGCACCGAACACCTTCTCTGATGGGCGGCTGAGCAGGTCCGGGCAGTCTCCACACACCGGAGTCTCTCCCATGGGCTCCAGGCTCCGCATCATCCTGGCCGAGTTGAAGCGGCGGAAGGTGCACCACGTTGCGGTCGTGCTCGTACTGGGCTGTGGCCGTTCCGCCCCGCTCACTCTCGAGACGCCCCTCCACCTGGAGGAGCACCTTACGACCTCTGGGACGACCCGTGGTGCCTCGAGCCCGTGAACGAGGAACATCCGGAGCTGGTCCAAAGGTACACGGCCTTCCTCGAGACGCAGTGGGAGGCCCACCAGGCACTCGCGCAGCATTTCACGCCAGGCGGCGAAGTAGAGCTCACACCCGAACAGCTCGAGACGCTCAGGGCGTTGGGGTACATCCGATAGTCGGATAGGAGAACAAACCCCACCACGATGCATGCAATGGATCGGTGGTGGTTTTCACCCGGGCTGCCGCATTCCCTTTGAGAGGAGAAGAGAGTAGCCATGCAACCGAACAGGCCGATGAACTCCGCCAAGCAGCGGCTCCTCGTTACGGTCGGGCTTCTGCTCACTGCCTGTGCCGCGAATGAACCGCAGGGCGATACGGAGGAGATCAGGCAGGTGTTCGACGCGCTCCACGCGGCCTATGTGGCCGATGACGTGGACGCGATCACGTCATTCTACGAGGAAGACGCGGTCCGCCTGCCCGCCGGGCTCCCGATCATCAGAGGCCTGGCGACGATCCGCGAGCGCATGGTGAGGTCCAGGGAGCAGACGGACGTCTTCTTCGACGACATCGGCGAGCCGGCGCTCCAGCGGTCGGGCGATCTAGCGGTCACATACTCGACGTACGACGAGCGCCGAATCTCGAAGGCAAGCGGAGAAGTCACGCGGCAGGTCGGCCAATGGCTGTTGGTGTGGCGGCGCCAGGCGGACGGGACCTGGAAGGTCTCGATCGAGACGTGGACCGTCGAGGCGCCCGATTAGCCGATCTCCCTCCATCTCCTGCCCAGGGCGGTCCCAGTCAGCCCTCCACCTCGGCGCGGGCCCTCTGGATCACCTGGGCCTGGACTCGGGCCAGACCCCCCCGAGCTCGATCCCGCCGACCCCGAGCCGGAAGCTTCAGCCTGCAAACTCGTGCCAGTGGCACCGAGCCCACGCTCCAAAATGTATCGCGGCCAGCGTTCTCTGCGCCTTGCGAACCCGTGTACCGCGCTGCAAGCTGGATGATGCCGGTGGCCTTCGCGGCCCCGCGGCCGACGTCTACTGCTCAGCCTTCAGCCAGCGAACGTCCCAAGGTTCGAGGCCGTGTCCATCAACGGCCCCGTCCTAACGTTCTCCGTCGCGGTCACGGTACTCGCGGCGGTGCTCTTCGGGGTGCTGCCCGCGATCCAGGCCGGCCGAATCAATCTCGTCGAGGGACTCAAGGATCAAGCCCGAGGCTCGGTGGGAGGAAGAAGCAGGCTCCTCGGATCACTGGTCGTGGCGGAGGTAGCTCTCTCCATGGTCCTGCTTCTGGGAGCTGGGGTGATGATTCTTACGTTCGTTGCGCTTCAGGCGATACGCCCAGGATTCGAGCCAGAGGGCGCGCTCACCGTTCCCATTCAGCTCTACGACTGGGATAAGTACACGGGGCGCGACGCGGTGATAGGGGCCTTTCGTGAGCTGGAGGAACGCATCCGGGCTCTGCCGGGCGTCGAGGACGTGGGGAGCACCAACGTCCTGCCATTCACCTCCGGAGGCGGTTCTTTACCCTATGCCTGGGACGAAGAGAGCGAGGCTCGCTGGAACACCTGGGCCATCGTCCGTGTCGTCACGGGCGACTACTTCCGTACCATGCGGACGCGGATGCTGGCGGGCCGGCCTTTCACCGGCATCGAGCTCACCGAGCCCACCCCATCGGTCATCGTGGACGAAACACTCGCCCGGGAAACGTGGCCTAGCCAGGATCCCATCGGGAAGACCCTGATCTTTGGCACTGCGCGTGAGCGAGTGGAGGTCGTGGGAGTGGTTGAGCACGCGCACCTTCGCTGGCTGCGCGAGGACGCCCGCGGCACGATCTACCGACCCTTCGGGACAGGGACCAGGGGAGCGATGACGGTCGTCGTTCGCTGGACCGGCGATCCCGGATCGCTGGTGGCGCCGATCCGGCGGGAGATACGGGCGGTGGACCCGGGACTCGCCCTGCAAAGAGTGATGATGTTGGAGGACATCGTGGACGATGTGTTGGCTCCCACACGCTTCGCCCTGGTATTGATGAGCATCTTCGCGGGCCTGGCTTTGGTCCTGGCCGCCGTCGGGCTGTACGGGGTGACCTCCTACGGGGTAGGCCAACGGACGGCGGAGATCGGGGTTCGCATGGCTTGCGGCGCGGACGGCGGGCGAATCCTTCGGCTCGTGGTGAGCCGTGGGGCGGCCATGACCGCGATTGGAGTCGTGGTCGGAGCGGCTGCGACTCTAGCGCTCTCCAGGTACATGGCCAGTGTGGTCTACGGAGCGTCGACTACCGACCCCGCGACACTCTTCGCAGTGGCCTTGGTGCTCGCGGCGGTGGGACTTCTTGCCTCGTACGTGCCCGCCCGAAGGGCCACGAGGGTCGATCCCGTGTCCGCACTGAGTGCGCAGTAGCCTGTCCAAGGCGACGCTCGGGTGACGGTGCGCGACCCAGAACGGACCTCGTCGTCACCGCCGCCAACTGGGATGGCGAGCCTCACTCCCGCCTGCGAAAGCCTCGACCACCACGCCTTCACACCCCGACGCAGGGAGCGTGGCGATCCAGAGGCCCCAGCCGCCGCGCCCGGAGGTGAGTATGATTTGCCCATCGTCCGGCGACCAGGAGGCGCGGGCGACCCTGCGCTCAAGCGCTCCCGAGATGAGACAGACGTGCTCGATTCCCTCCGGACCGAGGTCGACCGTCCAGAGATTCCCCGTGAATGCGTTTCTGACAGGCAAGTCAGCAGAGATCAGGAGCGCGTCCCGGGTTCGCGCCCAGTCAAGGACCCGGGGCAGCTCACCGTTCAGATGGTCCCACCCCTCGAAGATCACGAGCACGGGCTCGGTCAAGCTCGCTGCAACGTCGTAGATGACGATTTCGGGAGTGGCCTGTCCATCCAAGATTCGGAGCGCGGCCACACGATCCGAATCGGGGGCCCAGGTCGGACTCAGGTAACCCGCCGGCTCACCGTTGCCCAGCCGGACCGCATCCCCAAGACCTGCTGAATTGGTGGAGGCCCGTATTACAAGGTCTCCAGCAAGGAACAAGTCCCCCCCTATCTGGACCACGCGAGAGCCCCTAAGGTACGCGATGTGTTCGCCGTCCGGAGCCCAGGCGACTCGGCTTTCGCTGACTACATCGTCCTCAACCAGTCGGTTCATCGGAAGTGCGCGGGCCGTAGGCGCTCTGCGGCAGACCTCGTAGACTCCAGGCCCCGGTCCTGCGTGAATCGTCGCGAATACGAAGCAGTCTCTGTTCGGCGACCACTCCACGGCCGGATCGAGCCCCCATGACTGAAGCTCGGTCGCGAATCCTACCCTGAGGGGATCGGCAGCGGCGGTGCTCGAAAAGAGGACGAAGCGATCCTCCTCGACCGCCACGATGTCGTGCTCCGCCTCCCAGCGGAGGGGCGGCCCACCAGGATCGTCGGGCGGCGATTGCGTGTCGGTCGGCGAGAAGTCGGAGCCGCCGCAGGCGGACGCGGCAGCGAACAGCACTGCGATCACCGGCCCGCTCGCAGCTCCAGCGTATGACCGGGGCGGTGATCGGTGACGCATGAGATACCTCCAGGCCCTTACTGTGGCCAACAGGGAGTCGGGCCGCGGGGTCCGGCGACCCGGCCTGTTGAGCGGGAGGTCCAGCGGTCTGTTGGCGGGCCTGGCTGGCCCGGTTTTCCTCGGCGAGATTACCGGTACAAGACTACGGCGCGGGGGTCACCTGGCGCCAGGGGGCGGCCTGTAGAATCGCCTTCTGGCGCCCGCTCCTCCTCTGGCAATGCCCTCCCCCTCCGTGCCTTGGTCACCTTCGTCCGTCTCGGGGCCATCTACGGGCCTTCTTCGGGATTGTACGAGGCGCTTCGCGCCGAGATCAGCGAGCAGCGCGAGCTGCACCCGCATGGCGGATTGGAGGCCGTGCCCCCGAGACGCGCGGGTGAGAGTCCCGCTCGGGTCGGTCGGAAAAGTAGCTCTCAGTGCCGGGGGCGGGACTCGAACCGGCACGGCCGAAAGGACAAAGGTCTTTGAGTTAGATCCAGCCCTTTCGTCCTGGCTAGTCCGGGCTCGTATCCTCCAGCCCTATAACGACTTCCTGCCTCTGCGCACTTCGCCCGGTTTCGGTTCGTTTCGTTCTGCTTCGGAGCCGTTTGTGTCCAAGATGTGTCCAGGGCGGCCTAGGCACCCCAACCACGCTGGTCGAGCGTCACATCCCCGGAGATGATCCTTCGACCCAGGTCATCTCTTCGATGTCCACCTGGAGAGGCAGACCAGGCCTCACCTGCAACTGATCCAACCCTCCCTCTGAGCGAACATCGGCTCGATGTCACCGCCGATGTATAGCTCGCACAAGGTCTCCGTTCCTGAGTGCTGCGCGGTGGCGCGCCATCCCTGGGGAGTGACTTCTCGGATGGTAATGGTCACTCCGGCGCTAGCGTCGAGGTCAAGGTCTTCGAGGTCGTCGGAGTATGTCGAGTGGTCGGCGAAGTAGGCTTCCTCCGCTATCGTCAGATTCCGAAGGTCGGTCTCCATGGCCGAGACATAAGCCCTCTCCCTGGTCTCCGTGAACTTCGGAATTGCGATCGCGCCTCCTATACCGACGACGAGTATGAATGCCCACACCCCGGCTCCCCAGTAAGCCCACTTTCTCTGAACCCGCCGAAAGTCCTCGACACTATCCCATCTCTTCTTGCGCCATGCCCACTGGCTGCCCTTCGCACCGAGCACAAAGGGGACCACCAGGCCGACGTACGGTATGAGAGTAAGCAAGGCGACGTAGGTGCGGTTTCCAAGCCCCCAGATCCAGCTAAGAAAGAATGCACCCCAGTTCCATCCCCTGACTTCGGCCGGAACAGGGGCAGTCTTCCCTTGACCGGACGTGTTCGCGGATAGGTCTGGCCACGGGACTCCGCAGTGGGGACAGTTTGACGCTTCTGAGCTGACCTCGCGGCCACACTCACGACAGCTTGCGAGGGTCATGGAGACCTCCGTTGGTTAGGACTGGGCTCTCAAGCATCTGGCTTTGGCCCTCCTGCTCACTCGGGCGTCGTTGCACAGGCTGTCATTCGCTTGAGCGGTGACGTGGCCGCTCCATCGACAGCAGGAGCCACGGAAGGGAGGCGGGCAACGTACGGGGACGATTCGGCGGATCGCGCGCGGTCGTCCATCGGAACCTCCAGCGGTCTGGCGCGCCAAGGGCGGGGTGCGCGCTTTATCACTTATGCGAAGATACCGCCTCGGCCTCGATAGCGCCCGGCTAGCCCGCACCCTACCTTGCATTAGACCCCCTCCGTACAGATCCGGGCCGCTGAGGCCCAGCAACTGCTCGCCCGCCACCTTCGGCCGGAAGCTGGACCCAACGGCCCGCTTCCGCGAGCTGTGACGTGCAGCGCCGATGGCACGCCAAAACTCTGCGTCTGCCGCCTACCCGCAGACGACTACCGCGGACAGGTGCAGGTGTCTATATATCGGCAGGAAGGTGACTCCCGTGAGGACGCTATTATGGGCCGCTGTTCTTCGAGAAGCGTGGATACCCCGAGGTGGCAGACGGCGAGGTCGGACAGTCCATTCTCAGCAGGCTTGTGGAACTGTCCGCTCCCTACGGAACATCAATCGAGCTGGTCGATGGGCAGGCGGTACTCCGGATCCTCGACCAAGGGTAGCGGTCCTGGCCTGGTGGAAGCACTGCAGCGGGAAGAGACGCGCTTCGAAGTCTTGCGAAGGTGAGGACCATGCACGTGCTTAGGTGGGGGTAGCCTTTACCGACTGGTGCAGGACCAGGGGAAGCAGGATGAGATCAATGCTCAGGAAGCTGCGGGGAGAAGTCGGAACGGCCGTTACCTGGGCGGTCGGCCTGGGCGGTGGGTGGGTGGCAGAGCCTTCTCGGCGGTCCTGGGTACGATTCACCGGCGTCGTCAGCTCCAGGACCTGAGTCCCTTTAGGATGGGTCTCTGGGGGGCATTGGCAGGCCTGCTCGTACCTCTGGGCCTCGTTGGGGTCGGTGTTGCTGCTGGGGCCTCGTTGCAGGCAGATGTAGTGGGCGCAGCGATCCTGGCCATCGGGGACCTCGGAGCAGCGACCGCAGCGGGCACCATCAAGCTTGTCCAGGCGAGCGAGAAAGGACTTGAGGCGCCCGATCGGAACGAAGTCTTGCCTCCCTCAAGCTAAACTGGGTCTCCCGACAACATGTCCATCTGGCATCGCGATTCCGCATCATCATCAAGACCTGGGCATTTCCGACCATTCCTGTCGCACCATGTCGTGATGATGGTTGCCTGGGTCGTTGTCACCGCCACGATTCTCGTGATGCTCTCCTTTGGAGTCCGGTCCACCGATCAATACCAGGCGATGCGGCATTCGCTCCATGCCGTCTATGTCGCGGCTCTGCTATGGTACCTTGTTCGAACGGGTCCGTCCCTTGGCGGGCCTCCCGAGCTCTCCCCGCAGGCCGCGCCCCGTTCGAGATGGCGAGCTTGGGCGCCTGTCGGCGGGATACTCCTGATGCTGACGCTGGTGGCGGTCTCGGATGACGGAATCGACCTCCTGCTCCTATTGCTCATCGTCGCCGCGGTCTGGATCCTCTGGGCCTGGCGCAGGGAGATCCGTCTGCGGTCGGTTGGTCAGGGTCTGGTAGTTGCGCTCGTCGCCTACCTGGCCGGCGTGCCAGCCGCGAGCAACGGATTCGTCGCCCACACCACGATCCTACTATTGCCGGCACTTGCGGCCCCGATGTACGTAGCTGGTGGCTTGTTGTTTGATCGGACCCGACTTGGGGGGATCCAACTCCTTATGGGAGGTGGAAGCGAAGTCCTTCGCAGTTTCCTTTGGGGGTGTCTCCTATTCCTGCCCTTGGGCATGATCAACGCCGCAGAAGGCTCGCCGGGCACTGACATTGCCTGGGTGACCGAGTGGTGGATGCCCGCCGTCCTTCCGTGGTTTTCGGGCATCGCTGAGGAGATCTGGTTCAGGCTCTTCCTCTTAGGGCTGTGCTTCTTCCTGCTACGCCCGGCCTTTTCGAAGAAACCAGCCGTTGCCGTGATTGCTGCAGTACTCTTCAGTGGGATCACGTTCGGCCTTGGTCATGGTCGGACAGTGGAGCGGTTCCTGACAACGGGACTTCTTTATGGGGTGCCGATGGCGGCCGTTTTCGTTAGGCGCGACTGGGAGCACGCCGTAGGAGGCCATTACATGGTCAACATGATTCCTTGGCTGACAGTCTTCGTTGAGACCTGAAGCGCCTCCGAGATATGGTGCATGACATCCGACACACGCTCTTCGGAGACTTCTCCATGGGGGAGTGGCCTCGGGACGAGAGTGCCCTTGAACCGTGGGTGTCGTTCATCCGCGCCCGGCACGCGTTCGCGGCGGCAGACCACGGCACCGCTATTGATATCTGGCGACAGATCGTCGCCAGGCCGGGC
Source organism: Gemmatimonadota bacterium (assembly GCA_039586555.1). Taxonomy (GTDB): domain Bacteria; phylum Gemmatimonadota; class Gemmatimonadetes; order Longimicrobiales; family Gaopeijiaceae; genus JBDHKE01. The sequence goes on from JBDHKE010000047.1 coordinate 24,386, forward strand.
CTTGAGGCTCGTGACTATCTTCAGGCCTGGCACTTCCTACGCCAATCAGGCATCAGACCGGGACGACTCGAACGAATCCCTCGTCGCAGAGGTCCAACTCGTCCATGTAGGGGTTCGGAAGCCGGCCCAGTATGCCCATGCTCGTGCCTCCTGTCTGGATTCAGGTCCGTGATCCGCCTCGGCCGCGAGGTCCTCCATCCCCTCGACGACTGCGGGGCCATCTTGGTAACGAACGAGCGCTTCCCCGTGGGACATAAGTATCGCCGTGGGGTCTGACAGCGGGGGTGAGTGGGACCGCCGAGAACGGCAAGAGCAGGATACGCTTACCTAAGACACCGAGCCCGGAGACAGGCTCCGGGCTCTTCTGCCAGCACTTCCTCGCCGTCCAGCGCACCGTCTTCCCCGATCACGGAAACGCTGCCATCGGTGCGGAAGACTCGCGCCTCGCGCCGTCGCGGATCTATCAGCCAAGCGGTTCGGGTGCCCGCAGCCAAGTACTCACCGATCTTCGCCAATAGCTCGCCGGGACGATCGCTACGGGAGAGGACCTCGACCACCAGGTCGGGCGCCAGGTCGGCGTACCCCTCTTCGGGAATCCGGTCCAACTGCCCCAGCGATACAAAGGCGACGTCCGGGCCTCGGACCGTGTCGGGATCGCTGGCGATCTTGAAGCCGGTATCTTGGGGAAACACCTCGCCCAAGTTTTCCTTGCGGACGAAGGCGCTCAACTCGAAGGCCAGCTTCCCTGCCACCGCTCCGTGGCGCGTGCTCGGAGGCTCGCGCACCAGCAGGCGCCCGCGGACAAGCTCTACCTGCTTGTCAGGGATGGAAGTCTCGGCCAGCTCGTCCGCGGTCATCAGCTTCTCGGCTGCGGTCAGACTTTTCAATTTAGGAGCCCCGTCTGTTTACGGCGAGCGCGTAGGCCGACTGATCCGGTCAACGATAACGGACCAATGTCAAAGGACCCTCAATTTTGCTTTGGCGATGGAGGGCGCGATGGCACATTCGGGGAATCTGTCAGCTGCAGAAGGAGGCGAACGGACAGGACCGGCCTGCTGCAATCAGCCGCGATTGCTGGCGCGGTCCGGCGGTCTCAGCCAGAGCGCCGCTCCAGCCGCTCCAGCAGCTCGCGCAGCCGCTCGATCGTTTCCTCGAGCCCCCGGCGCAGCGCATCCACCAGCTCGGCGTCCGCCGGCGCCACGTCCGGCTCCGGTAAAGCCGCGGCCTCCGCCAGCGGCGCGACCGCCGGCAGCTCGCCGACCAGCGCGGCGACCGACGCTTCCATCGTCTGGTGCATGACCACCCGGCGCGCGTCGACCAGGATGAT
>JBDHKE010000163.1:0-6390 GCA_039586555.1 Gemmatimonadota bacterium
CGACGTGGTGGAGGGCATGGCCGCTGGACTGAACTGGTACCACCTGCAAGACACGTATGGCGTCGGCTCAGCCAGCGTGGACAGCCCACACGAGCTACTGGAGATCTTCTGATGGCAGACTTCAACATCCGCACCGTCATCCCCTTCGCCCCTCTCAACGACTCCGTGCTGGTCCTGCTGGACCGCGAGGAGACGGAGACCGAGAGCGGCATCCTTCTGGACCAGGCCCACAGTCTCGTGGCCGAGGCCATCCCCTCGGGCGTAATCGTGGCCGTCGGACCTGACGCCCCTGAGTACCTGAACCCGGGATCCCTCGTGCTCTGCCGGAAGTACACGGGCACCGAGGTCGTCGTGAATGGCGAGTTGTACCACGAGTTCGTGGTCAGCAACATCGTCGGTCTGGCGCTCGACCCTGCTCAGTTCGTGGAAGAGGAGCCGTTGGCCACCCCCGACCCGGGCCAGGATGGGCCTCAGCTTGTCTGACTACCCCGCCGTCCCGTACAAGCAGTTCGCTGGCCAGCCCAGCGTCCTGCGAGCCATCGCCCTCGACTGGAGCCGCGACTTCAACGTGGACCGGGTGGCCGCCCAGTTCGGCACCCGCGCCACCGTGGTCAGGAAGATTCTTGCCAGGAAGGAGATACAGGACTATCTTTCGGGCAGGCTCCTTCCCATGGAGCAGACGGTGGAAGCCGTCCGTCACCGCCTCTTCGAGGAGGTGACCAAGGAGGCCTTCAGCGCAGAACCGTCCAAGGAGCGAAGCGAAGCTCGGCGGATGCTGTCAGGCAACCTCCTCCCAGAGATGAAGAAGGTGACTCACGAGCACCGATTCGTCATCGAGGCACCCCCCAAGGCCAAGTCGGTCGAGGCGTGGGCTGCCGAACACTCCCAACTCCCACCAGTACTGGAAGCAGAGGTAATTGAAGATGGCACGGAAATCCCCGAACAGTATGCAGGGCGACCGGCACCCGAAGTCCCGGCAGAAGCCGAGGAACCTGGGGCCGGGGGAAGCCGTTGATGGCTCGCCCGCAGGCCGCAAAGGCAAGGGCTCGTCCCACCCCGCCACGGGCAGCCGCAAGCACGGCAACCCGGTCAAGGGCTGGAACCACCGATAGGTTCCCCCGATGAACGAGGTCATCTGGGCTCCGCAGGCGGGGCCGCAGACGGCAGCAGTACAGTCCCCCGTCCCAGAGCTTTTCTACGGAGGAGCCCGGGGCGGGGGAAAGACTGACTTCCTCCTGGGAGACTGGGCGATTCACGCTGGCACCTACGGCCAGCACGCCCGTGGGATCCTCTTCCGGCGGACGCTGACAGAGTTCGGTGAAATCAAGCGCCGGAGCCACGAGATCTACCTGCCCCTCGGGTGGACCTTCCTGAAGCAGGAGAAGGAGTGGCACGCCCCCAATGGGGCCATCCTGAAGCTGGCCTACCTGTACGACGAGGCGGACGCTGCGGTCTACCAGGGCTGGCAGCACACCTGGGTCGGCACAGACGAGGCCGGGAACTACGCGGTACCCGACGCCATCGACCTCATGCGGGCGACCCTTCGTTCGCCCCACGGGGTCCCCACCTACATGCGCCTGACCGGCAACCCCGGCGGCATCGGCCACCTGTGGCTGAAGGAGAGATACATTGACCCAGCCCCACCGTTCACCCCACACGAGTACGAGCCGCAGCCAGACCTCGCCCCCGGGCACAAGGTCCAGGCAGTCTTCATCCCGGCCCGGCTGGAGGACAACCAGATTCTCGTTCAGGCCGACCCTGAGTACGAGACTCGACTGGCGGCGGTGGGCGGCCCTGCTCTCTACAAGGCGTGGCGCTTCGGGGACTGGGACGCCATCGTGGGCGCGGCTTTTCCCGAATGGCGTCGTGACCACCACGTTTACCGCCCTGGCCGTTATGATCCTGACTGGTATCGTCACGGCGGTGGGGATTGGGGTTATTCTTCTCCTGGCCATCTCCTGGCCGCTGCGCTTGGCCCGCAGGGCGAGACGTACATCTACTGGGAGTTCCCCTTCGAGAAAACTGCCCCTTATGACGTGGGAAAGCAGGCGGGAACTTCCCTGGCCCGCCAGTTCGAACAAGGGGCCATACCAGGGTATCCAACCTACATCGCAATGGACAAGTCCGCGTGGGATACGGGTGATGGACGTGGTGGCCGCTTCCGATCAGTTGCGGAACTCATGCAGGAAGGACTCCGAGACGTCCTCGGGGACAGAGCCCCCATCCTGATTAAGGCCCCGAAGGGGAAGGGCTCCCGACACACCGGGAAGGCCCTGATCCATCAGCACCTCGCCTACGAGGTCGACCGGGAGGGCAACGTGCCCCCCTGGCTCGCCCCCAAGCTCCGCATCAACCCGGAGTGCCGGAGCTTCATTCGGTCCTTCCCGGCCCTCGTCCTCGACGATAAGGACCCGGAGGACATCGACACTGAGCAGGACGATCACGCCTACGACGCCCTGCGCTACCTACTGGCCAGCCGCAGCCCCACCTACCAGCAGAACGCGGAGCGTGCCTTGCCGGAGGACCGACACCCCGGCTTCACCGACGGGGGGGAGCGAAGGTCCACCGCTGACCAGTTCCGGGCGCAGGAGACTCCACTCATCGAGGTCGCATCGCGGTTCACCCGCATGAGGAGGTAGCATGTTCGTTTGGAGATGGCGATATGAACGCTTGCAGGCGGAGCTTGAGGGGGCTAGATTGTTCATAGCCCGACTGGAGCAGTTGGTCGAGTATGAGCGGAGCAGAGCCCACCTACCTTCTATTCCTCATGCAGCCGAGATTCCCGACCAGGCCCAGCCGGAAGAGGTACCCCTACCACCGAAGGTCTCTCGTGCGGTCGCCCAGGCCAGCAAGCCCGGCACCGAGATTCACACCCAGCTAGTCGAAGCCGCGCACGCCTCCCTGCAAGACGGAATGGACGAGGAGCGGGTGGCCTACATGGTCTCCCTCGGTGACCGCAGCTTCGACTCACTCCTCAAGATCGGATAACCATGGCCAGCACTCAGCCCTTCTCCGTCGGCTTCAACGAACGGAACTCTGGACGAACCTCTACAGCGAAGGGCGACCTGTCGGACAACATCGTTGGACGGGTCGATGAGACCGACGACATCCGCCCAGGCGAGTTTCTCTCATTCAGCGAGGAGAAGGCCGGGGGACTGATCCGCCGGATGTGGACGGCGATGGACGAGCAGATGGACTACCTCATCGGCCAGTGGCGTGTCAACGCCCTCCGCCGGCAGGGGGTCCCGAACGTCTCTCTCCGCAACACCGCCCAGGGGTGGGACTACTACGTTCCCCTCGGCACGGGCATCGACGACATCCCCGTCATCAACAAGGTGGCAGACACGAACCGCAAGCTGGCCTCGCAGATCTTCAACGACCCCCCGGCCTCAGACCCCGTCCCGGCCTCGACCGAGATGGAGGACATCGAAGCGGCCCGCTTCAGCGGAAAGCTGCTTGAGTCCATCGACGAGGAGCTTGGCGAGCAGCACAAAGCCCGCCGGGCGTTCATCCGCGCCAGCGACTACGGCTCTGGGTTCATCCACTACTACATCCACCCAGAGGGGGAGTTCAGCCCGCAGGTCGCACTCGCGGCCCCCGGAGCCCTCACCCTCGCGGGCGCGACAGAGGATCCGGTGAGCGGCCAACCTCTCGAAGGACCCTTCGACCCGACCTTCGTCGGGGCCGGCGGGGCGCTGACCCCAGACCAGAGCGAGGCCAATCTCGTTCGCCTTCCTGCCCTCCGGTCGGAGGTGCTGACCGGTCTGAACGTCCGCATCTTCCCCCTCCTGTCCGAGGACATCTGGGACAGCCAGGGGGTGATGATCGGCCGATTCATCGCCTGGGGCCGTCTCCGTCAGATGTACCCGGAGTGGGCTGACCGTCTGTCCGAGGAGAAGCGCACCGAGATCCTGGCCTACCGCCCGAACCGGGCTGAGGACCTGACCCACTTCGGCCAGGACATCAACCGCACCACCGAGAACGACGACGAGACCCTCGTCTGGCTCATCACGGTATACTTCAGGGACGGCTCGGACTACCCGTTCGGAGCCTGGGGACAGGTCGTCGGGAACGGCATGGTGATCGACCGAGACGAGTGGGCCTGGGAGCGCCCCGACGGTCAGAAGGAGCCCCTTCCCATGCCGGTCACGCAGTACGGTCAGTGGGACGAGGGACGCGAGGGACCCTACAAGGTGGGGACCACCGAACTCATCGGCCCGGCCGGCGAGCTTCGCAACCTCTACATCGCCTCCATGCTCGACCACCTCGACCGCCTGAACAACCGGAAGGTCTTCATCCCCCACGGCTCCGGTCTCACCGCCGCAGACATGCGGGACCCGAACGCCAGGTACCTGCCGACGACCGGGGAGTCGCCTCAGTACGAGACCATCCCGCCCTTTCCCATCCAGACGCAGGAAGCCATCGCCCAGACGGAGCGAGACATCGACAACACCGCAGGCCTCGGGGACACCGCCCAGGGCCTGGAGAACCCCAACGTCAAGTCGGGCCGTCATGCGCTGGCCATCGTCCAGCAGGCCCAAGCCTCCCTGTCCGAACTCGTGCAGAACGTCCAGCGTGGCTGGCTGTACGGGGGCCGGGTGAAGATGGCCCTGATCCGGGCGAACTACGAAGCCCCCCGCATCGCGGAGTGGGCCGGCCCAGACGAGGAGTACCGGGTCCGGTTCTGGTCGAACAGCGACCTGGGGAACACGACCGACGTCCGCATGAAGCCGGGAGCCCTCAGCCTGCTGTCCCCCGCTGCCAAGGCGCAGTTGGCGGAGCACTACTTCGGGCTGGGCATCCTGCCCCCGGATCGGATGCAGACGATCTTCCGCGACAACATCGGCGGACTGATCGGGCTGACGGACGACCCGCACCTCATGCGGATCCGCCGGCAGATCGCCCTGTGGCTGGAAGGCCCGCCCGAAGGCTGGCAGCCGAACCAGGGTGAGGTCCTCGACCAGAGTGGCCAGGGCCTCCAGCAGAAGCCCGACCCGGTGGTCGAGCAGATCTGGGCTCCGGTGGACGCAGACTTCCTTCCGCAGGTCGCGCAGATGCGCCTGTCGGAGATCGCGAATCTCATGGCGACCCGCGCCTACTCCGAGGCCCCTCCGGGCTGGAACGAGCGTGTGAGGCTGGAGTTCCAGCAGATGGTTGCCGCAACGCAGCCGCCCCCCGAAGAACCTGGCAAAGGCGGCAGTGAAGGCCAGGACGCTGAGAGCCTTACGGGGTCACAGTCCGACCAGCCGTCGAACGATCAAGACGGCCAAGGGGACCTGACCGGGGAGACGGGAGGACGCCCCCCTGCATCAGCGTAGTTGACTACAGAGCGAAAGGAGCTTATTATGAGCGAGCCCACCACACCCTCGGTTTCCACCGAGGGATCCCTGATTGAAAACATCGGTACACCCCCGGAGGTACTAGACGGCGGCGGCGAAGCATCGCCGGAAGTCGTCGACGCCCTCCTTGAGTCCGAGGTGCAGTTCTACGAACTCGGTGAAGACGGCTTCCGCAGCGTCGACGAGATCATGCACCCGGTAGATGAAGGGGAAGCTCCCGAAGGAGCGGAAGGCGCGGAGGAAGAGACCGCAGCCGACGAGGTCGAAGAGGAGACGGACACCGCCGAGGCGGCTCCGTCCGAGGAGACCCCGGAGGCCCAGGAGGACGCCACCGAAGGCACCGCACCGGAGGAACCGACACTCGTCTCGTTCAAGGCGGACGGTCGGTCATTTGAAGTCGAGGGGTCGCACATCGACGAGGAAGGCAACTACGTCATCCCGCCCGATGTCTTCGCCCGCAAGGTTCAGCCGCACCTCGCAGACCGACGGGTCTGGGCCGAGGAGAGGGCTGGCCTCCAGAAGCAGATCGCTGCTCTGGACCCTGCGGTCAACCCCACAATCAAGCAGGCCGAGGTCATGCTGACCAAGGTCAACGAGCTTCTCTCTGACCCTGATGCTCTGGACACGTTCGTCGCGGAGTTCGAGAAGAACCGCGACAAGCTCGTCGCTGACGCCGAGAAAGCCAAGATCCAACAGGAGCTTGACAATCTCAAGGCAGCGAAGGCCTCCGAGGCCAACGAGCAGGCCAGCGTCGATCTCTCGTCCCAGTTGGCCCTGGGGATCGAGAGGCTGACCGAGATGGCCCTGGAACAGCCGGAGTACGCACAGTTGGACGCGCAGTACGTGTCGGAGCTTCTCACCGACATGCAAGGGTCAATCTTCTTCCGCGCCACCGAGGCGAACCCGGAAGCCGGCCTCGAAGCCGGCGACATCGGCGTCGACTACGACGTGATCGCTCGGGTGCTGAAGCGCGAAGCCAAGCGTGTCAACGACATGCAGGCCCGCAGCAAGGCGAAGCGGAAGAACAACGCATCTTCCACCAAGCGTGGTC
>JBDHKE010000164.1:0-6356 GCA_039586555.1 Gemmatimonadota bacterium
CCCGAGCCAATCCCAAGCTCTTCCCAGGAAGCGCCGTGGGAGGAGTCCGCGAGTCCACCGGCAGAGGCGGAAGGCACGGAACCCGAAGACTCCGGAATGGGTGAGCACACCCGGCTGTTCGCCTCGCCGGTTCTGGATTCCGGAGAATCATCGGACCTCCGGGAGCCCGAGGGATTGACCGGCGCTCGGCCTCCCGTATCGCTTCCGGATCCGGGGCCGGTCCAGGGAGATGATGGCGAGGAAGCTCCGCCCGACGCGCAAGGCCCCGGAGAGCTCACCCGAATGTTTGGTGGCGAGGCTCCGGAAGCTCCGGCCTCCGAGCCGCGTGCGACTCTGGATGTGCCGGAGCGGCTAGCCGAGCCGCCGCCGAAGCCACTGGCAGAGCTACCGCCCACCGAACCCGTGATCCGGTGGCAGGACCAGCCGCCGCCGTCAGTGTCCGAGCCGCCGCCCCCGCCCGTTCAACCACCACTGGCTGGGCCGGAGCCGCCCGGGGCAGCGCCTCCCGCTCAGCCGAGTGAGCCGGCTGAGCCTCCCGGGGAGTTCACACGCCTGTTCGGCTCGGCTCTGCCTGACGCCCCCGAACCTCCTCCGGTCGAGTCTGGGCCCGGGAGGGAAGGGGCGGGGGATGCCCGTCCCCAGGAACCGGATGTCGGAAGAGAGGGGCCAGTGACCCCGGCGCCCCAGCCGCCGCCGCGGCCGGAGCCGCCCGGGGCAGCGCCTCCCTCCGGGGCAGGCGAGCCGGCTGCGCCTCCCGGGGAGTTCACACGCCTGTTCGGCTCGGCTCCGCCTGGCGCCTCGGAACCTCCTCCGGTCGAGTTTGGGCCCGGGAGGGAAGGGGCGGGGGATGCCCGTCCCCAGGAACCGGACGTCGGCAGAGAGGGGCCAGTGCCCCCGGCCCCCCAACCGCCGCCCTCAGCGTCCGAGCCGCCCCCCCCGCCCGCTCAACCACCAGCGCCGGTCCACGAGCCGCCTGGGGTGGCGCCTCCCGCTCAGCCGAGTGAGCCGGCTGCGCCTCCCGGGGAGTTCACACGCCTGTTCGGCTCGGCTCCGCAGGAGCCGTCGGAGACCGTTCCGGGGGCAGCTCCGCCGGAGACCGGGCGTGAGCCCGGAGCTCCAGCGGAGCCAGTGATCCGCTGGCAGGACGAGGAGGGCGGGGCTGCCACCGGTGAGGACGAAAGGGCCCGCCGCAGGTCGAGGGATCGCCCGCCCGGCAGCTTCACCCGTCTCTTCGGTCCGAGCCCGGCTCCCGGTGGTCCCGGCCCCCGGGAGGGGACCAGCACCGGGGCCGGCGCAGGCGCCACCGGCATCTTCGGGCCTGACCGCGCCGGCGCCGAACCGTGGTCGAGCTGGAGCACACCTTCCGATTCGGACGTCGACCGGCCCGACGACACCGGCACCTACCTGGAGCGCCTCAACGCCCCGGACGCTCCCGATCGCCCGCCGGGTCCTCCCCCTGGCTTGGCCCCGCCGCCTCCGTCCTCGGCTCCCACAGTGATCGCACAGGGGCCGAGCGACTACACGCGAATCATCGCGGGGCCGGGAGTTACCTCTACCTCGCCATCCCTCGCGCCCCCGACGCCTCTGCCCACGGAGCAGAAGAGGCCCGGGCGGCGGAGGCTGGTGGTTCTGATCGTGGTCCTCGCCGTGGCGCTGGTCACTGTCATGACCCTTGTCCTCTACTTCGCCCTCAGGACTCCTCCCGCGGCGCCAGGAGGCTAATCGCTTCGAATCCGGAGTTGGGCTCTGGCCCGGCATGCCGTGCATGCGGGACGACACGGGGGAACGACCCTCACTCCTCGGCGGTGGGCAGGACGATAACCAACTCGAGCCTGGGGTTGGGGATCTCTGCCGGGACGTACACTGCCAGATTCCTTGCCCTGACGATGTCCTTCCAGTCCTCGCCGGACCGGTCCAGGGAGAAATACTGGTAGTCCAGCTTCACGGGAATCGTGCTGGGTGGTGTAGGCACGTGCGTGAGGCGGACGCCTGGCAGACCCCTCTTGTAGAGCCGGTCCAGGCCGTCGGCGGAACTGATCTTCATCAACTTCGGTGCGTCGTCGATGAGGTCTCCCTGGTCCATGTCCGCATTCACCGCCAGGAAGTAGTGGGGTGCGGCGAGGTAGCGGTCCTGGTCGATGGCGGTCGCGTACTTGGTGGGCTCCACGGATCTCAGGGGCAGAGACACGTAGCTGGTGGGAACCACGGTGGCCAGCAGGTCCATGATCCGCTCGTCCAGCCTGCGGAAACAGCCCGCCAGGTCGAGGTGATCGTACTTGGGTAGATCGAACTGACTGGTCGTCTCCGAAAAGGTGGTCAGGGCCCCGGCGAGAGCGAGCATCGCGGCGAACAACTCGCCCGGATGACCTCTTCGCGTGTCGAAGACGTGACGGATCAGGGGCAGGTGCGTGTTCACGGTGTACAGGAGCCAGAAGTTGGCCACGTCGGAGATCCCGAATTCCGCCAGGCTCTGCCCCCTCTGACGGCGCATGCGGGACAGCTCGTTGCTCCTTGCCGACAACACCTCCACCAGCCGACGGGCGACGGACATCACGGCTTCGCTGGCACCGATCTCGATGAGAGGGGGCACGAAGTGGGGATCGAACTGGAGGTCCCCCGACTCCGTCTGCTGGATCCGGGCGATGGGGAGCGTCGTGTGTCCCTCCAGGGACTCGCCGTCCACGAGGAGTCTGAAGTTCTTGCGCGCCACCTGAATCGGCTTCTCGGACAGACCCGTGTTCTCGTCCCTGCGCAGGAGCACCTCCGCGACATACCGCGTGTCCTGCTGCTGGTGGGCCGTGGACACGTTGGTTCCCCCCAGCTGATACTCCGGGATGGCCAGGTAGGCGTTCATGACGTCCTGATCCGGCTCCCAGAGGCCCTCCAGGGGCTTGGGCGGCGGTGGGGTGTCCGCCTGTGGCATGTCGAAGAACAACCCGTCCTGGAGAATCCCGGCCGCCGCAGAGACCGCCAGCGTGCCGCCCGCGAGGGCTTCATGGTCCAGCTCCAGCGCCGCGAAACCCCAGGGGTAGGGGGTAAGCCCTGACAACTGAAACCCGATCAGGTCTTCGAAAAAGCGGTCCTGAGTCTGGAGGTGCTGAGGGCTGAGGAGTACTCCCTTGGTCCAGAGGACCCTCTGCATCTGTCTCATGCCGGCGTACCCTTCTTCTGACGAGTCCGAGGATCACGAGGCCCCGGCGGCAGGTAGCACCCCCTGTCCCGGCGGGCGCCAGGCCCTATTCTATCTCCTGGAGGTTCGTTCCCCGAAGGAGGCTCGTCCCGGATGACGTCGGGGCCGCCCCCTCGGGGGCCCGCTTAAACCGTCCGACTTGGGGGCAAGAATGCGCGACCGCCCCGATTACTACAAGGTCAGCCTGGATGTCCAGACCGGGCAAGGCCCTGACGAGGTCAGGGAGCTTCTCGACATTCCCTTCTCCATCGCCATCCTGGGGGATTTCACCGGCAGAGCCAATCGAGGGATCATCGAGCCGGAGAGCGCCCTCTCCCCGCAGGCACCCGTGACCGTGGACGTGGACAACCTGCAAGAGCTGGCAGGCCTGCGGCCTGTCCTGGGCGTGCCGGTGGCCGGCGGGGAGGCGAAAGAGTCTGCGACTCTCCGTTTTGGCCGACTGGAGGACTTCCACCCGGACTCGCTGTACGAGCGCCTCCCCCTCTTCCGGGCGCTGCGTGAGACCCGAAAGAGTCTGCGCGATCCCGAGGCCTTCCCCAGACTCGTGGCGGAGCTCCAACCGACGCCCGAGCCCAGCGGGCGCGAGATCGCCCGCTCCATGGTCCAACCCGGAGGCAGCGTCCTGGACACCATCGTGGATGAGGCGGCGGGCGTGGAGCCGGATCCTTCCCGTGTGTATAGGGACGGGCTTCAGGATTTTCTGCGTCGGGTCGTTGCGCCCCACCTTGTGCCGGGGGTCGACCCTCGGCAGGCGGACCTGATGGCCCGACTCGACCGGGCGACCAGCTTGGAGATGGGCAGGCTGCTGCACCATCCGGACGTTCAGGGTCTCGAGTCGCTCTGGAGGGGCGTCTTCTTCCTGTTGGCCCGGGCCCAACCGGACACCCAGCTTCGCGTCTGCCTGATCGATGTCTCGCGGGACGAGCTGGCCGCGGACCAGGATCAGGGACGGGCTCTGGAGGATACCACCCTGTTCGAGTTGCTGGTGGCGTCCTCCGCGAGAACCCTCGGGGGGATTCGGTGGTCCCTGCTCGTAGGAGCGTACTCGTTCGGGCCGGAGCCGGAAGATCTTGCCCTCCTTGCACGCGTGGCGGGCGTCGCGCGTGCCGCCGGTGCCCCGTGGATCTCCGGTGCGCGGCCCGCTCTCGCCGGATACGAGTCCTTTGCGGTCCCTTCCAGCCGGGAGACGATGGAGACGCCGGCAGGGTGGGCGGAGCTGCGCCGTCAGCCCCAGGCTCGGTCGCTAGGGCTCGCCCTGCCCCGTCTCCTCCTCCGACTTCCGTACGGAGAGGATACGGATCCCTGCGAGGCTTTCCGATTCGAGGAGCTGGGAGACGATCGGGATCACGAGAGCTACCTGTGGGGGAACGGGGCCCTGGCGTGCGCGGCGGTCCTCGCCCAGGCCTTCCAGAGCTCCGGATGGACGCTGCGGACCGGCCCGCACCGGGACATCGGGGGGCTGCCCCTGCACCTTCGCGATACAGAGGAGGGCCGGTCCGCGCAGCCGTGTGCCGAGAGCCTCCTCACGGAGGACCAGGCCATCCGCATCCTGGATCGTGGGTTGATGCCCCTTCTGTCGTTCAAGGAGGGGGACTCGGTACGGCTCCCGAGGCTCCAATCGGTGGCGAGCCCGGTCACGGCCCTGGAGGCCTGGTGGAGCCACCGGTGAGGGGAGTGGAAACGATCGTTCCGTCGAAAGCCGCAGCCGTGTGGGCGGAGGGGCTCGAACAGGCTGGGGTAGCCGACCTTTTCGTATTTCCCCGCAGGTGCTACAAAGGAGGGAGAATTTGCTTGACACGGTTCGAGCCCAGGTAGTAAGGTGACGTGAAGCCCGGGGACCCTCTCCTCGGGCCACCCGTTGGGTGGTAGGTCCCTGCCGCATGAGACGCTTGCCCAACCGCAGGAGGAACGCAGAATGCCAGAAAGCACACAGCAGAGACTGAAACGCGTCCGACCTCCGCGCGTGAACATCACCTATGACGTCGAGACCGGCGGCGCCATCGAGAAGAAGGAGCTGCCCTTCGTCATGGGTGTGCTGGGGGACTTCACGGGTCAGCCCGAGGAGCCCCTCGAGAGGCTCAAGAATCGCAAGTTCGTGGAGGTCACGCCGGACAACTTCGACGATGTCCTGGCGAGCATGAAACCCCACCTCTCCCTGACCGTCGACAACCGCCTGAGTGACGATCCCGAAGCGGGGAAGCTGGCCGTCGATCTCAAGTTCGAAAGCCTCGAGGACTTCCAGCCGGACGAGGTGGCGAAGCAGGTCGACCCGCTGAAGAAGCTCCTGGATCTTCGCACCCAGCTCGCCGACCTGAGAGGAAGCATGGCGGCCAACGAGGCGCTGACCGACATTCTCCAGGCGACCCTGGGTGACGACGAGAAGATGAAGAAGCTCCAGGCGGAGATCGAGGCCGCGGCACCCGAAGGCGGCGAAGGAGGTGAAGGCGAAGGAGGTGAAGATGGCTGAGGCGAAGAAGGAACAGGCTGCGCCGGCCGCCGAGGCGGTCGAGGTCAACCTACTGGACCAGATCGTTCAGGAGGGCCGCTTCAAGACGCCCGCCGCCGAGGAGCGCGGGCGCGACATGATCAAGCAATTCGTCCAGTCCGTTCTCGAGGGGGAGATCGCCTACTCGGAGGACACCGAGGCGATGATCAATGGCCGCATCGCCCAGATCGACCATCTGGTTTCGATGCAGCTCAACGAGATCATGCACCACGAAGAGTTCCAGAAGCTGGAGGGCACGTGGCGCGGGCTTCACCACCTGCTCTCGGAGAGCGAGACCGGGGAGATGTTGAAGATCAAGATCCTCAACGTCTCCAAGGCGGACCTCCTCCGGGACCTCACCAAGGGCGCGGCGGCTCTGGAGTTCGACCAGAGTCAGCTGTTCAAGAAGGTCTACGAGGAGGAGTACGGGGTCCTCGGAGGCGCGCCCTTCACATCGTTGCTGGGCGATTACTACTTCGGGAAGGGGCCTCAGGACATCCAGCTCCTCGAGAAGATCGCCCAGGTGGCGTCGGCGGCGCACGCCCCGTTCATCACCGGCACGTCGCCGGAGATGTTCAACCTGGACACCTTCACGCAGCTGAGCTCGCCCCGTGACCTGGCCAAGGTCTTCGACACCACTGAGTATGCCAAGTGGAAGGGGTTCCGATCCAGCGAGGATTC
>JBDHKE010000048.1:0-23851 GCA_039586555.1 Gemmatimonadota bacterium
TGGCGGCCTGGGGGGTGAGCATGAGCACCCAGTGGCGCACCGAGGTTCGCTTTCCCGCGGTGGTCCTCGCGGTCGGTGCGGCCCTGGCCATTGGAATCGTCTTCGGGGTTTATCCCGCGCAGAAAGCCGCGCGATTGGATCCCATCGATGCGCTGAGAGCGGAGTAAGTCCGCCCGCGCCGAGTCACAAAACCAACCTCCCGCGCGATCCTCTCACGGTACTGGATCCGGTAACGCGAAGACACTTGGAAGCATGTAACCCAACGCGAGTGAGTCACCGCCGCGGGTCCGCCGCGGTCGTGCAGAGGTGCAGCCACAAGGAGGTGGTACCATGCGCGGGCCAATCTTGACTTTGCTGGGCTTCCTGATCTTCTCCATGGGCGGGTGCGGGGACCCTGCCGCTCGAGAGCTCTCCCAGGATTCCATCACCATGCCCTTCGTCGCCTCTGCGGATCAGGGCGGCGAAACCGAAAAGAAACTCGATCTGGAGCTCTGCTCTCCGGCGCAGGGTGGATTCACGCTGGACATCGACAACCCCTACCTCCCCTATCCGGTGGGACAGGTGTGGGTGCTCGAAGGCGAAGAGGACGAGGAGGAGCTGACCCTACAGATCACGGTCTTGGACGAAATGGAGGAGGTGGCTGGCGTCGTGACGCGCGTCGTCGAGGAACGGGAGTGGGTGGAGGGTGTCCTGGCGGAGGTCTCTCGGAACTACTTCGTTGAAACGAGTGATGGGACGGTCTGCTACTTCGGCGAGGCCGTGGACATCTACGACGAGAGTGGCGAGAACGTCATCTCCCATGCTGGAGCCTGGCGCGCGGATGAGCCCGGTAATGCGCCGGGCATCTTCATGCCGGCGATTCCCGTGTCCGGCATGAAGTTCCAACTGGAGGTCGCACCCGGAATCGCGGAGGACGAGGCCAAGATCGTCGGAAGTGGCCCGGTCACGGTTCCTGCCGGCACGTTCCTTGAGGCGATTCGCATGCGGGAGTTCAACCCTCTGGACGAGGAGAAGGACTACAAATGGTATGGGCGGGACGTGGGGATCCTGATCGACGGCCCGCTCGAGTTGGTGAGCTACTGACCGTTCGCTCGCGCATATGAGCTGCCGCAGCACACTGCGGCTGGAGAGCTGCTCCCCCCCAACCGCCCTGGTCGTGCTCCATCCAGAGAGGTCGGCCAGGGCCTTAAGGGGGGAGCATCCATTAGCGGCCGGGGAGATTTCCTCTCGTCGGGGCGCCTACCCCGGGGTAACTTCCAAGAGAGAACCGCTGAACTTCGGAAGACCGCGGAACGCCTTCTTGGGTCCGTGAGACTCACCTCGGGCGTCGGTGAGTACCGGACTTAGCCCGCCCAATCGCGACGGGTGCCGGTTCGGTCACGTGGACGACCGGGGCCGGGATCGGGCTCTGAGGCGTTGAGAGACTGGAGGGCCGTTGACCGCCATCGCCGGATCCCTTGCCATCCTTCTCTGGACACAGACAGCCGGTGTCCTGGTGACCGGAGTCGTGAAAGGCGAAGACAACCTGGCGCCCCTGGAGGGCGTTTCGGTGGTTCTCGTCGACGTGGGCATCGAGGCGATCACGGACGAGATGGGGCAGTACACCCTGCGTGACGTGCCGCCCGGGTGGCAGCGGCTGCGCTTCTCCAGGCTGGGATACCGGACTCGAGAGCTAGGATACCGGGTTTCCGATGGAGGTCCGGGGGGACTGGACGTCTCGTTGGTGGTGGATCCCATCCTTCTGGAGCCCCTGGAGGTGGAGGTGTGGAACCGGGCGGGTCTCTCGCCACGGTCGGGATCCGAGCTGCTTGGAGATCTCGGCAGCTATTCGGCTAGCGTCGCTTATCTGCGAGACGATCCACTGCTGAGGTCCTCGGATGTCCTCGAGGCCGTCACCTCGCTGCCGGCGGTGGAGGCCCCTCCAGGCATCATCGGCGCCTTCCATCTTCGCGGGGGGTCCGCGGACCAGAATCTCGTGCTCCTGGACGGCGTGCCGCTTCTGAATCCCTATCACGCCCTGGGGTTGGCCTCTTCGATCAATCCGGACCTGGTCGGGAAAATCGAGTTCCACACTGGTGTGCCGCCAGCGCGCTTCGGCGGGAGGCTGTCTGGAATCCTCGATCTGCAGTCGCGAGGACCGGATCCCGAATCCGTCCATGCGCGGGGGGGACTCGAGAACTATGCCGGACGAATCAGTGTCGATGGACCGCTGCCTGGGCGCCTGGGTGGGTTCCTGGTCGGTGCCCGGCATAGCTTCGAAGGGCCGCTCGCACTGAGCTCGGAGGACGGGATTTCCGAGACCGGCTTCCACGACGTGTTTGGCAGATGGGTGGTCCCACTCGGGTCGAACCGGTTCGAAGGGATGCTCCTGTCCTCGTCGGATCATCTACGATTCACTGCTCGGTCGCTGGACAATGAACCGCAGCAGGACGTCGAGTCTGCAGCTCTGAACCGGCTTTCGTGGGCCAGCGAGTCGAAATCGCTTCGATGGGCGAGGGAAGGGTCAAGGAGGATCGAAGCCGTCCTGTTCGAGACTGAGGCCCGAGCCACGTCCGCGTGGGATCCGGAGGGTGAGGACCTCGACATGGACAACAGCGCTTCCCTGACCGGACTCCACATGATGGTGGACGAGCGGTGGGGGGCAGTGGAGCTGTCCTGGGGCGGGAGCGTCCAACGACACCGAGTGATCTACGAGACCGCGGCGGCTGGCCGGTCACGGGTGAGGGTCTCGGACACCTGGAATCGCCTCGCGGCCTTCGCGCATGGCCGTCGCCAGGTGGGGGAGCGGGTCGGCCTGTCCCTGGGTCTTCGCTTGACGGACGGTGGCGGCCTCGATCCCGGCCTGGAGCCGAGAGCCTCCGCGGTGGTCCGACTCGCGGATGGAGTCTCTGTCGGCGTCGGTTACGCTCGTATGCGCCAGGAGATCCAGTCGCTGCGCAACGAAGAGTCCTTCCTGGGATTGGCTGCAGGGATCGATCTCCTGGCCGCCTCTGCGGCAGGCGTTGGGCGGACCGCAACCTCCGACCAGGTCCTGGCCTCAGTCACGGCTTCCGTCACACCCCACCTGGAGGCTTCGGCGGAGGCGTACCACCGCAGGCTCTGGGGCCTTGCACTGGTGGCACCGGAGACACCCGAGCCCTTTGCCGATGTCGCATACCGGACCGGCTCGGGTTCAGCCAGCGGCGTCGGCCTCGAGCTGCGCGGTCGATGGCCTCGAGTCGTCAGCCGGCTCGCCTATGGCTTCGCCAAGGTTCGCCGTAGATCGGACGGCATCGATTACGCTCCCGGATTCCACCACGATCACTGGCTCAGGGGAGGGCTCGCATTCCACTGGACCGAGGGCCTGTCGCTTCGGGTCGCCGTCGAGACGGGATCTGGTACGGCCACTTCGGCCCAGATCGGGGGATGGGACTTCGAGCCTCTGGACCCCGTCCTGGGGGAGGGTGAGCTCAGCGGCACTCCTCGGCGCACCATGGAGCGGCTGAACGATCTCCACTCCCCCTGGTACCTGCGATTCGACGGAGGAGCGCGTTACTCCTGGCGTTCGAGGACACCAGGGGGTCGGGGGTCTTTATCGGCATTCGCGACGATCAGTAACCTCCTCGGCCGAAACAACGTCATCGCCTTCATCCAGAGCCCCGAAGGCAGCCTGACTCCTCTCCCATTCGGCCCGCTCTCCGTTCAGGCGGGACTGGAATGGCAATACTGAGCTGGCGTGATTGTCACAACCTCGACCCTCCGCGCGATCCTCTTCCAGGATGGGGCCAAGCAGAGCTAGCTCGACAGGGAGTGGTCGCGGTGCCCAAGGGTCATTCCGCAACCGATTCGTCCGATTCTTCGATTCCCGGTGGGATTCGGTCTTCCGTTACCTGAACAGGCTGACGGGGGACGCCGACCTGGCTTCGGACGTGGGTCAGGAAGCGTTCGTCCGGCTGTTCGAACGGGGTAAGATGCCCGATGACCCATCAGCCTGGGTGATCAGCGTGGCCCACAATCTCCTCCGCGACTGGGACCGCAAGAGGGCAAGGCGGTCACGCCTGTTGAAAGTAGAAGTCGGCAGCGGACTCGTGGCCGTCGGCGATCCTCCGGCTCTCCCGGATGAGGCGTCGGCAGGGAAGGAGCGTGAAGCCGCAGTGCGCAGCGCTCTCGAGTCGATCACGCCAAGACAACGTGAGTTGCTGTTGCTCCGAGCGGAGGGATACCGCTATCGCGAGATCGCGTCGATCACGGGGATGCAGCCGGGAAGCGTGGGCAAGACCCTTGTCCGTGCCATGGCTGCCCTGAGCGACGCCCTCGAGGAGGTAGGACTTGCACCCGAGCGATGACATCCTGCTGGCGTGGCTGGACGGTGAGCTCGATGCACCAGAGACCCACCGCGTCCAGCAGCACGTGGAAAGCTGCGCCTCCTGTGCGGGGAAAGCCCGTGACATCTCATCCCGCGACCAGAGCTTGCTGGCTCTGTTCTCCGAGCTGGATCGCCGGGTGCCGCGCATATCCGCCGACGATCTGATGGGACGCCGGAGGCGCCGGGGGATCCCCTGGGCGATCGCGGCCGCCATGGGTGGGTTGTTCCTGGCGGGTGGGGTGGCGGCGCTGACCTCTCCCGGCTTCCGTGCTGCCGTCAGCAGCGTGTTCCAGTTCGACGAACCGGAGGCCGAGCAGATCGCCCCGGAGCTGTCTCCCCGCGGGATCGAGCTCGCCTCGCCTCCGGAGCTCGAGGTCATCCTCCCCGACACGCCGTTCCTGGGAGTGCTGGAGTTCCGCATGTCACAGGACGGACTGGTTCGACTTGAGTCAGACGCGGATTCCGTTCGGTTCGAGGTTCGCCAGGCGCAGCTGCTGGTCACGCAGGCGATGAGCGGGGCGGACTTCGTCCTCACGGTCCCGCGGGACCTCATCGTCCTCACCGTTCGCGTGGGCGACCGTGAGGTGCTGCGAAAGAGGGGGGAGGTCACTGTCCCTCCCGTCGGGACGTCCGGGGCTTTCGTGATACCGCTGGCTCCCGGGGCATCGACGCCGTCTCCCCCGCCCCGGTAAGGAAGCGAGGCGGCTGGTGAGAAGAATGAAATGGGGCTTGGTGGTGAGCGCCGTGCTCCTCGCGAGCCACCAGCCCTGTTCCGCGCAGCGCTTGGGCGCTCCAGAAGCGGCTGAGCAGCCCGGGACCGGCCCTACCGTCCGATACGTCGTCGGAGGAGGGACCTTGGCGGCGCTGGCGCTCATGCCTTTCGATGATCAGTTGCGGGTGTGGATGCAGGGAGAAGGGGTTCAGGGTAGCGACTTCACAGGGGGGACTGCGAAGGTCTTCCGGGAGTTCGGAGGCAGGGTCCCTCGCCTGGGGATGGGGTCCCTCGCCCTCGTGGGATGGGTGACCGGGAGAGAGACATTGACGGATGTGTCGCTTCACTGCTTCGAGGCCATCCTTCTGGGCCGCATCGTCACGGGTGTGCTGAAGGCTTTGGCCGGCAGAAGGAGACCCAATGGAGGTACTCCGGGTCAGTGGGATTTCGAGTTCGGGAGAGGGATCCTGGAGGACGGGAACGTGCGGTCGTTCCCATCAGGGCATACGACCAATGCCTTCGCCCTCGCGGCGTCGATGGCGTGGGAGGCCCGGCTGCGGTGGCCACGCCAGTCCCGTGTTCTTGTCCCGGCGCTATTCGCCACGGCTTCTCTAACCGGGCTGTCTCGAATGTACCATGACGAGCACTGGGCAAGTGACGTGGTAATGGGAGCGGCGGTCGGAACCCTGGTGGGAAGGACGGTCGTCTGGCTGAACCACCGGTCGGAGGACCGTGCCGGCCCACTTTCCGGGCCCCTCGTCTGGATGGGTCCGACCGGTGAACCGGTGGTTGCCTTCAACATCCGATTCTAGGGCGGGGTGATTCGTGGCCTTTGGAGGCTGCCCGGCGGAATGTGGATGCCAAGACATCCCTCGGGGAGATTCCAGTGCAGGAACGCACCGCCGAGAGGAGACTGGATCATGAGCGAATCACTCGAGCCACGAATGCGCCATCGACGGACAGCCATCTCCCTCTTACCGGCGCTCGTCGCTGTGGCGTGGGCCTCACCAGGGCAGGTCGGAGGTCAGGAGACGTTCGACCGCGCCCGTGATCGAGGTCCCGGCGTATCGAGCTCCATGTTCGGGATCTACGTGGAGAAGGGTGAGTTCCTCTTCTATCCGTACTTCGAGTACTACCGCGACTCGGATGCCGAATACAGCCCAGATGAGCTCGGCTACGGGCTCGATCAGGATTTCCGGGGAGAGTACCGGGCCAGCGAGGGTTTGATCTTTCTGGGCTACGGGATTTCGGAAAACCTGATGGCAGAGTTCGAGGTGGCGATCATCTCGGCCAGGCAGGACAAGTCACCGGATGATCCAACGGACACGCCGAGCCGCATTGAAGAGTCCGGGCTGGGCGACGTCGAGGGTCAGCTGCGCTGGCGCTGGAACAGGGAGACAGAATCCCGTCCCGAGTTCTTCTCGTACTTCGAAACCGTCTTGCCCCTGCAGAAGAAGAAGAAGCTCATCGGCACGCAGGACTGGGAGTTCCAGCTGGGCACGGGCGTGATAAGAGGCTTCTCGTGGGGAACGATGACCCTGCGGTTCGCCGCCGAGTACGACCGGTCGGAGAGCAGCTTCGCGTTTGGGGAATACGCCTTAGAATACCTCAGACGCATCTCATCGGGTTTGCGGGTCTTCGCGGCAGTGGAGGGGAGCGAGGACGAGGTGGAGCTCATCACGGAAGCGCAGGTCTTTCTCAGGCCCAACATCCTCCTCAAGCTGAACAACGCCTTCGGGATCACGTCGAAGGCCGCTGGTTGGGCCCCGGAAATCGGGGTGATGTTCTCCTTCAAATAGGCGATGGCTTTGAGGGGATCCCTCGCCCTGGGATCTCCCTCCCTACTTCGGATCCTCGGGCCGGTTCGCGGGGTAGGTGCGCACCACTCTGGTATCCTCATCGGCCTGCCCGGCTCGGTCCACGGGCGCGCTGAGCCCACCGCGCTTGAATCGCTTCAAGTCGAAGCAGAGAGGGAATCGGGCATTACGGTGCCCGACCCCTGTCCGCCGTCGGGGCAAGAGTGCGCATGAGGAAGTTGAAGGCCAGAAGGCAACCCTGACCCACAACGAGGAGAAAGACTGTGTCTGATCTCACCATGCGCACTGTCAGCGGCGGAACCACGCACCTAGGTGAAGATTCGCTTGCCCGGCTCTCCGGGAGCCTCCGGGGCGGGCTCGTGACGCCGGATTCTGCGGCCTACGACGAGACACGGGCGGTGTGGAACGCCATGATCGAGCGGCGCCCCGGCCTCATCGTCCGCTGCGCAGGTGCCGGAGACGTGTCCCAGGCCGTGAGGTTCGGACGCGAGCACCACCTGCTGGTTTCCGTTCGGGGGGCTGGCCACAACATCGCCGGAAACGCGGTGTGCGACGGTGGGATGATGATCGATCTCTCCGGGATGAAGTCGGTCGAGGTCGACGCCGCCAACCGCACGGCGCGGGTGCAACCAGGTGCCACCCTGGGCGATGTCGATGCGGCGACGCAGCGCCACGGCCTTGCTCTGCCTGTGGGAATCAACTCCACGACGGGCATCGCGGGTCTTACGCTCGGGGGCGGATTCGGCTGGCTCAGCCGCAAGCATGGTCTGACCATCGACAACCTGATCTCGGCAGAGGTGGTCACGGCAACGGGTGAACAGGTCACGGCCGGCGAGACCGAGAACCCCGACCTCTTCTGGGGCATCCGTGGGGGAGGAGGGAATTTCGGAATCGTCACGTCATTCGAGTTCCGCCTCCACCCTGTGGGCCCCGAAGTGCTCGCGGGCCTGATCGTCCACCCATTCAGTGCCGCCGGCGACGTTCTGCGCCAGTATCGCCAGTTCGTGGCCTCCGCGCCGGAAGAGCTGAGCGTCTGGGTCGTGCTCCGCAAGGCACCGCCCCTTCCGTTTCTGCCGGAGGATGTGCACGGCACTGAGGTCCTCGTGATCGCTGCGCTGTACGCCGGGGACATGGCGGCGGGCGAGCGAGCGTTGGAGGGTCTGCGGAGCATCGGCAATCCCATCGCCGACGTAGTGTCACCTCACAGCTTCGTTGAGTTCCAACAGGCGTTCGACCCCCTTCTGACGCCGGGGTCCCGAAACTACTGGAAGTCTCACGACTTCACCCGGCTGGACGACGGTGTCCTGGGCGTGATTCTCGAATACGCAGCCAAGCTTCCCACGGCGGAGTGCGAAATCTTCGTGGCGCACCTCGGCGGCGCCGTGGGTCGCGTAGCCACCGACGCGACCGCGTATACACACAGGGACGCCGAGTTCGTGCTCAACGTCCACACGCGCTGGAGTGATCCGGCGATGGATGACGAGTGCGTTTCATGGGCCCGTGAATTCTTCGATCGCTCCGCACCCTTCGCCACGGGTGGTGTGTACGTGAACTTCATGCCGCAGGACGAGGGCGGGCGTGTCGCTGCAGCCTATGGCTCCAACTACCGGCGGCTGGCCGAGCTGAAGGGCAAGTACGATCCGGAGAACTTCTTCCGGCTCAACCAGAACATCCAGCCGCTGGCATAGGTGTCCGCAGCTCTGCTCGACGGTGGTGACCTGCGAGAGGATATGGTGGGCTACCTGGCGCCGATGACGGGGCCGGATCGGCGACTCGAAGAGCCAACTGAAACCTTGAAGGGACGTTCCCGTAGAACTATCTATGAACCATCGGCGCAGGGCCGCGCCGACGATTCTTTCCACAGAGGCCGTCTCCTCATGACGATCGGCATGGATCACACACTCGGCTATCCGGCGCTCGGACACGGGGTCACCCCGTGGGCGGCTGCGGTTACGCCGCGTCCCGGTGGCTTTGTGCGAGTCCGCCGGAGCGTGCGTGTTGCCGCGCAAGCGCTATGGAGGGAGACGGCGCCACCCGACTAACGTCCCACATTACATCGACGTGATGAGGCCCAACGGGTTCGCGCTCCCCCATGGCGAACCTGGCGGGCTTCTTCGTTCTCGGGGTCACTCGAAGCGGGATCACGATCGATGTCCAGAGACACTCGACAGCAGAATCAGGAGATCATTCGGCGCTACACGGACCAACCTGTCCGGCTGCCGTCCGAGCTCAGGCGGCGGATCGAGATGGAATGGGACGGTGAGCCCGTGCTGCTCTACGCCCTGGCCGATCTGGACGCGGGCATGCGCCTGGCTGAGTCCTGGCTGACCCTGGGTCCGACCCGAGTCGCCGTCGCCCGTCAGGTGGCGGAGGGCCAGTGGGAGCTCCGGCACGTAGCCCGGAGGCGGATTCGCGAGGTGCGCGACGCGCCAGGCCTTTCGGGCAGCGTCCTGACCCTGCTCGGCGATCCGGATGAGCCGGCCCTGCTCCGCGTCCGGTTCACGCACCGGCAGCGTCGCGCCATGGAGAATCTGAAGTTCGTGCTGGAGGATCAGGCGGAGCGCGCACGACGAGATCCGGAGGTGAGAGGCGACACAGGCCCGGCACCGGATAGGCGGCCCAGCCTGGTTCGCGAACCGGGCATGGGCTACCAGGACGCGGCGTTCGATCCCGACGCGGAGTACGCGCGCAGCGTGGCGGCCCCGATCCGGGAGGCGCAGTCCCTGGTGGCCGGCAACCGCATGGCGGTGATCTGGAGGCTACTCGGCTACCTGAAGCCGTACCGGCGGCAGGTGACCATTGGTTTCGCGGCCGCGGCGGTGATCACGCTCGTGAGTCTGATCCCGCCTTACCTGGCGGGATACCTCATCGACCGGGTCGTGCGCCCGGTCCAGGATGGGCTGATCCCGGCGGGTCAGGGGGCCCTCGTGGCCTGGCTCGCAGTCGGTGCGATGGCCCTGGTGTACGTGGTTCGCCAGGCGGGGGCCGTGCTGCGGCTGCGCATGATGTCGGTGCTGGGGGAGTGGGTCGCTCGTGATCTTCGGACCGAGCTGTATGAGCACCTGCAGCGGCTCAGCCTGTCCTTCTACTCGCGGAAGAAGACGGGAAGTCTGATCACGCGGGTGAGCTCGGACACCGACCGCTTGTGGGACTTTCTGGCGTTCGGCGTCGTGGACGTCTCGCTCTCAGGCGTGATGCTGGTGGGACTGAGCGTCGTACTCCTGAGCCTGGACTGGAGACTGGGGCTCGTGATGACGCTCCCGGTTCCCGTCTTCTGTTGGGCGATCTACCGCCACGGCGAGTCGATCAGCCGTGTGTTCGTGCGGGCGTGGAGGAAGTGGTCGAAGGTCACCGACGTGCTCTCGGACACGATCCCGGGCATGCGCGTGGTGAAGGCGTTTGGTCAGGAGGAGCGCGAGAAGGGGAGGTTCAACCAACGCAATTTCGACGTGACGGAGGAGTACAACCGGATACACCACATCTGGACCACGTTCTGGCCCGCCCTGATGCTGGCGGTGCACGGGACCACCGTGGCCGTGTGGGCGTTCGCGATCCCGAGGCTGCTGGCCACGGTCGAGCCCACGCTGAGCGCGGGGACGTTCGTCTCGTTCCTGCTCTACACGACGATGTTCGTGCAGCCCATCGAGGTCATCGGCCAGATGGCACGGACGATCAACCGCGCGACCAGCTCGGCGCACCGGGTGTTCGAGGTGCTGGATACCGAGCCCGAGATCGTGGACGCAACGGACGCGGTGCGCCTCGATCCCGTGGAGGGCCGGGTGGAATTCGAAGACGTGACGTTCGGCTACGATGGCATCCAGCTGGTGCTCAAGGGCGTGAGCTTCCGGGTCCCGCCGGGCGAGATGATCGGGCTGGTGGGTCCCTCGGGCGGCGGCAAGACCACCATCGTGAGCCTGCTCGCCCGCTTCTACGAGCCCACGGGCGGGCGGATCCTGATCGACGGGGTGGATCTGCGTCGACTGGATACCACCCATTACCGGCGTCAGGTGGGGATGGTGCTCCAGGACCCGTACCTCTTCCACGGGACGGTGCTGGAGAACATCCGCTACGGCCGGCCGGACGCCGAGCTGGACGAGGTGGTTGAGGCCGCGAGAGCGGCGAACGCCCACGAGTTCATCCTGGAGCTGGATCAGGGCTACGACACGGTCGTCGGCGAGCGGGGCCAGACGCTCTCGGGAGGGCAGCGGCAAAGGGTGTCCATTGCCCGAGCGATATTGAACGATCCGCGCATCCTGATCCTGGACGAAGCAACGTCGGCGGTGGACACGGAGACCGAACGGAAGATCCAGGAAGCCATGGATCGACTGGTGGCGGGGCGCACGACGTTCGCCATCGCACACCGGCTGTCCACACTCCACAGGGCCTCCCGGCTGCTTGTGGTCAAGGACGGGGTCATCGTGGAGGCCGGCACACACGCGGAGCTGCTGGCCGTGCCAGATGGATTGTACCGGCGGCTCCATAATCTGCAGGTGGAGCTGGCCTGAGAGCAGGGAGGACGTGAACCGTGGAGCGCTCAACTCGGGGCGCTTCACACGGCCCAGTCGGGGGCAGGTGTGCCCCGGCTCCGTTGTGACGAGGAGAGAGAGGAGACGAGAGAAAGGGGGTGGGCATGAACACAAGGCTCGAGAATCGACCTGTGCTTCGCGTGGAGCGCAGACACGACGGACAGCTCTGGGCCGAGCACAGCGGCGAGATCCGTCCCGTTTGGGTGCGCCGGTGCTTCCCGTGGTCGGAGCCCACCCGCTTCGTGTCGCTGATCGATCACGAAAAGAACGAGTTCGCGCTGGTGCCGGACGTGCGGGCGCTCGAGCCCTCGTCGCGGGAGGCGCTGGAGGGCGCGTTGGCCGAGGCCGGGTTCGTACTCGAGGTGGAACGCATTGGATCCGTGGACGAGGAGGTGGAGATACGAACCTGGAAGGTGTGCACGAGGCAAGGTCCGCGCTCGTTTCAGACCCGGCTGGATGACTGGCCCCGCGAGGTACCGGGCGGCGGATATCTGATCCGGGATGTGGCGGGCGACCTCTACCATGTGGCGAACCCCCGAGCTCTCGACTCAAGGAGCCGCGAGCTGTTGTGGGCGTATGTGGAGTAGGGGGAACGGGAAAGATCCCGCGACACGTGAGTGCCGCGGGGCCTTTCCGTGGGGTCAGGTGGATCCGTCAGCGTCCGGCTCGAGACCTCCTCAGTCCGCACCCCTGACGAGGCCGGGATACCTCATGACCTCGCCTGAACCGGGCGCGCCCATCCCATTGATCGTGATGTACGCGTCCCCGTTTGGGGCGAAGGCGATGGAGGTGGGAAAGGAGAGTCCGGTCAGGATGGCCTCCGATGTCGTTCCCTCCCCGATGCGGATGATCGCACCCGAGTTCGGAACGGGCCCCTGCTCGGTGAACTCACCTATGGAGACGGCGTAGATGCTGCCGTCGGGTCCGGTCTCCAGGTCGGTGAGCATGGTGAGATCGGTGGCGTAATCGCTCACCGCGCCGTCGGACGCCACCCGAACCACCTTCGCCGACCCGGGCAGGAAGGGAACGCCGGGCAGGAACGACACATACACATTTCCTTCGGCGTCGAACGCTACGCCGGTGGGTACTGGCTCCGTCTCCATGGCTCCATCCCTACTGGGGTTCGGAATGGGGCTAGGCAGCGCATCGAAGACCGCAATCAGCTCCGCGTCACCAGTAGCCGGATCGATCCTGCACAGAGTGTTGCCGGCCGCGTCCGCCACCCACAGCATCCCGTCAGGGCCAGCGGTGAGGTCATAGGGATGAGTGTCGACCAGAGCGCCGGCTGGATTCTCGCTGCTTTCGAGATCCCACGTGTTCGCCACCTCGGTGACCTGCCCTTCGTCCACCCTGACCACGGCAGCCATGTACGGAAGCCGGTCAACGCTGGCTCCGGCGGCCCATCCGCCGCTGGTCGCGTACAATTCCCCGTCCAGTATCGCCAGGCGCGCCCCTCCCATTGCCTCCTCGCCGAGGTTCATCGAGGGCAGTGTGGCCACCTCAGTCTGCGTGCCGTCCCCGGCGATCCGGATGATCCGCGCCGTCTCACCGTACGGGGTGGCCGTGATCTCGAGGGTAAATGGATTGGGAAACTCGATTTCCGCGTCGCCACCGGTGCCGCTGTCGATCACCCAGACGTCTCCTGCCTCATCGACCACGACACCCATGGGGCCGTTGAGCCCGCTGGCTATGGTGCTGGGCTCCGCGGACTCCTCCAGGGCTGGCTCTTCTTCCCGAGGTGTCTCGGTGCCACACGCGAACCCTCCGAAGGCTAGCACGAGGACCATGCTTCCGAGTTCGACGGCTCTCTTCGTCATTCCTTCTCTCCCTGGCCAGAGTATGAGATGTGGGGCAGTCTGAAGGTCTTGAAATCGGGCTCAATTGTCCCGGCGCTCTCGAAGCAGCAGCTGGACTATGGCGTCGAGGTCCGCCTCGCTAAGGTGCGTGTAGGCAGGCATCGCGAACCTCGTGCGCTCGAATCCCGGCGCCCGATAGATGCCCGGCTCGAGGAGACTCTCCCGGATGTACTCCTCGGCCGTGCTGGCTGAACCTGAATAGCCCTGTGCGTGAATGCGCTCCTCCGCAATGGCTCCTATCCCGTTGTGCGTGGGCCCGAATCTGCCGCTTGTCCCGGCGCTTCCCAGCTCATGGCAGGTGCCGCAGAACTGTTCCCGGTATACCTGGAGTCCGGTCGCCAGGCGGGATTCGGCATCTTCGCCATTCGTGGGGAGGTTCTCTTCGCCCGGCGTCGAGGTCGTCGTCGTGCTCGTAACCTCGCGCGATGGATCGGCGGCTTCTCCACCGTCCGCTTTGGCAGACTCGCAACCGGCGACGGCCGTGGCAAGGACAAGCACGCACAGCGTCAGAAAGCTCAAACCGTGGCAGCGAGGAGGACCGTCGGGTCCGTGCGTCTTCATGAGTCTACTTCCTTGCACACCGAGTCCAGTCATCGGGCCGGGACCGCGAGCCGAACGCTCACGGAACGTCCGGCGCCGGGATACACCATCGGGACGTTGGCTCCTCGGGTGGGGTCGAAGAGCAGGAACCCGAAGCTCTCGTGCTGGGTGTCGAGGATGTTCCTTCCGGACAGGGTGGCCTCGACGGCTCCGATCCTCCACCTGACACTCGCGTCGAGCAGACTGCTCCCCTCGAGCTTCTCTGTATTCTCGTCGTCCAGGTGAACCGCACCCGTCGCCCGGTGGGTCAGTGTGATGCGCAGTGGCTCCGCTACCCCGAGGTGGATCGAGCTGATGAACGCCGTCCCGGGGATGTTCTTGAGCTGATTCCCCTTGTTGTCGGAGGAGCGAAAGGTCGCCCGGGTGACCGTGGCGGCATGATCGAGCTCCAGCCGGGGAGACACGACGGCCCGAAGCGATGCCTCGATACCTCGATGCCGGCTTCGTTGGATGTTCCCGTACTTGAAGGTGTGGATGTCGAAGTCGATCTCGTCCTCGAGATCCTGGTGGTATAACGAGACGGAGAGCTCCGCGTACCGGCCGGGGCGCCCCAGGGGGACCTGCTGATACGCACCGACCTCCACCGCCGAGGACCGCTGCGGCTTCAGTCCGTCGTTCGAAAGATTGATCGTCTGGTCCGGCACTCCCGAAGGGATCTCGCGGATGTCGTACAACTGATCCAGGGTGGGCGCCTTGAACGCACGCGTCCATGTCACGAACAGGTTCCCGGCGCTTGAGGCGCGGTCCAGGTAGGTGAGGTTCAGAGCGAGGCGAGGAGACCACTGGTGAAACGAGGGCGAGCCTCCTGCGGGAGTCCCCTCCTTGTGAGGCAGGACGGCATCGTAGCGCACACCCGCGTGGAGCCGCAGCCGCGATCCCAACTGTCGTCTCGCCCCGGCGTGTAACGCCCACTTCACCTGACTGCCTTCCCCTTCGGTCAGCGACTCCGCGCCAGATGGATCGCGGTAGTGGGTGCGATATCTGGCGGCCTGAGCCTCTCCCCCGACCCGAAGGACAAAGCCTGCCAGCGGCATCGCGTACTGCGTTCGGGCCCACGCGCTCAGGTCACGTTCGTCATGAAGCTGCGTGTCACCGAAGGAGGGGGTGAGGAGAAGCGTCCGCATGCGCTCCTGCTCGAACGCACGGAGCCCTAGGTTGGCCTGGACGCTCCGGTCATCCGTCCACGTCCTGTTGGCTCCAGCCATCAGCTCGGCGACCGTGCGAGTTCGGTCGTCGCTCCCGAAGGCGGTGTGGCGCTGAAGGCGATCTTCCGCCAGCGCCTCGGGGGAGAGAGGTCCAGGCTCTTCGTTAGTGATCCTGCTGAACGAGAGGCGGCCGAACGTGAAGCTGCCGTCCTCCCCGCGCCATGTTTGCGTGAGAGAGGATGCCAGGCGACTGGATTCGGAGTGTCCCCGGTAGCCGTTGTCGCGATTGAAGTCGAAGGCTGCTCGCAGGCGGCCTTTCCCGAGGGCCCCCGAAGTGGACCCGTGCACGCCCCGCCCGCCCCAGGAGCCCAGCGTTACGCCGCCTTCGGTTCCCACTGCGCTCCCGGCACCTTTCGTGACGACGTTGACGACCGCACCCAGGGCGGCGTCGCCATACGCCACAGACGCGGATCCGCGGAGCACCTCGATCCGCTCGATCTCGGACAGCGGTATCTGCGTCCACTCGACCAGACCCGTCCTGCCGTCGTTGACGGGCACCCCGTCCACGGTGAGGAGGACGTAGGAGGTCTCTCCGCCGCCGAAGAACCCTCGGGCAATGGCCATCGGGAGGTCACCCGATCCGTCCCGCTCGACGAAGACGATGCCGGGAACGCTCTGGAGTACCTCGGGAAGCGTTCGGGCCGGAAGGTCCTCGATGTCCGCTCGAGTGAGGAGGCTCGTGGCGGCGACCGACTCTCTGAGGGGTGCGCCGTAGCGGTGGGCCACCACCACTACCTCGTCCAGACGGAATGGGCCAAAGGGAGGTGGGTCCGACTGACCCGAGGCGTAAGCCGGGTGGAGCCAGAGCGGAAGGGAAGCGAGGCCCGCCCACAGTGAGCTCCGAAGCCTCGCCCGTAGTCGGACCTCCAGCCGATACTGCTGGCCTCTTCTTCTGCTTCTTCTTCTGAGGCACGCTGCGGGCCCGTCGGTACGGGATGTGCCCCGGGGTGTTTTCAACATGACCGTCCCGGTACTGTCGCTCGCCGACGTGGCCTCTCGCGGCAGTAGTACTGATTGTTGGTGTTGAAAGGCGTCCCGGAGCCGACGCTGCGGCCCAGGAAGTGGGGCTGGAAAATTAGCGTCTATACTGCGCTCAATCTCGAGATCGCGCAAGGGAAACTCTTCCTTGACCGTCTCGGCGCACGGCCAGACGATCTCGCTTCCTAGGGCGTCGGCACGACTCCCTTGGCCTCGTTGCGTCCCGCCGCCCACGCCCTCAACCCGACGCCTCCGGGATAGGCGGTCACGACACGGCCCGTCAAGTAGAAGTTGTTGATCCCTTCCCCGGACTGGCTCTGGCTGCTGGCGCTCACAGGCGCCCTCCAGATGTGCGCCAGAGTCCGGAGAAAGGAAATACCCGCCCATCCCAGCGCTACCTTGCAGGCATGAAACTCGACGAAGCCGAAATCGCACATGAGGGGGGTGATCTGGCCGAGCGCCGGGCGCAGCATTTCGACGGTCTT
The DNA here is from genome assembly GCA_039586555.1 of Gemmatimonadota bacterium. Classification (GTDB taxonomy): domain Bacteria; phylum Gemmatimonadota; class Gemmatimonadetes; order Longimicrobiales; family Gaopeijiaceae; genus JBDHKE01. Next base: position 16,525 of record JBDHKE010000048.1, read on the forward strand.
GCGGTTGAGCACGGTCTGCTCCCTCACGGGATCGACGCCCTTGCTGATCTCGAGGCTACGTTTGCCATGCGAGACCGCCACCAGGCCTGGTGCACCGTGACCATGCGTGCGAAACAGCAGCATGCTGCCGCGCCCGGCGCGTGCACGGACGTCGGCCATGAGCTGGCCCACCCCGCCGCTCATGCCGCCCAACTCGATGGGACTGCCGTAGGGTCGTAGCGCCGCCGACGACAGTTCCTCCACCATGGGATCGGTGATGTCCACCGCATCCACCACCTGCAGGCTCGCCCGGTGAAGCAGATCCATCCACAGGGCCGGACCGGCCGGCTCGCCTGGAATTGACATCCGCATCACTTCATCGCGGTACTTCTGCACGGCCTTCGCCGTCTTGTCCCCGTAGTAGCCGTCCACTTTGAGGACGATTCCACCGGGTCTGCTCCGGTTGAGCAGGATCTGGAGAGCCACCGCGCGAGGCCCGTTGTACCACTTCTTGACGAGCAGCATTCTGTCCTCCGAACCGGGAGGCACGGAGAGGGTTCCGCACTCCTCGCGATCATGATAGCATCGGTGCCGGACGGGGGAACAGGAGGGAGCCCACCGGACCCCACTTCTCCATCCCCACTTTCGTGTCCCTGGCGGTGATCGGCGGCGGGGGCGTCAGACAGCGAAGATCTCCCCATGCTGAAGGCATGTTGCTAGGCTCCGATAGACCTCCGTGAGCTTGGCGCGGGATGGGGGCGGGGGCGGATTCTCCTGCTCCCGGCTCTCCGGCAGTTCGAGGGCACGGAGGATCTGGCGGGCCAAGGGCCCTCGCCGCAGGAGAGCCCGAAGTCGGACCTCCTGTCCCTCCTGGGGAAGAAGCCCGGCATCCGCCGTTTCTTCCAGGAGGTGCCACCAGATCTCCCCGGCGGATGCCCTCTTCGTTACCATTCCAAGGGCGTGGAGGTAATCGGCGTCCTCCACCACCGCCCGCTCCCCATCCCGGATGCAGTTCAGAAATACCGACGCCAGCTCCGGGACCGGCATTCCCTGCTGTCGAGAGAGGGGCGAAAGCCTCTCCTCCGCGAGAAGACGGAGCGCGCCGACGGCCAGGGCGGCCAGGGCGAGGTCCGCCACCGGGGACTCCTGGACGTCGATGACCCTGATCTCGATGGACCCCCTGCCGAAGCGCGGGATGGCGCCCCGGGAGTTCAGGAACTCGTCCTGCAGAATACCGTCGGGGTCCAGGGGTGCGACGTCGGCATACATGCGGCTGAGGACCTCCCTTTCATACTCCTCCCGCCGGAATACTGGCTCCGGGATGACCTGGGCTGTGACGGAAGGGACTCGGCGGGAATTGTGCCGGTAGAACTCCATCCGATTGTCCAGGAGCCCGGTGGGCCGACCCTCCACCAGGGGCGAGCTGGCGGCCAGGGCTGGAAGGAGGGGAAGGAGGAGGCGGATGGCGGCATGGAGACGGCCGAACTCTGCATCGCTGCCGAAGGGGAGGTTCAGGTGAGTGCTCTGCAGGTTCGACCAGCCGTGCCCCTGACAGCCGAAGATGCGGTCGTAGCTCTGATAGATGGGGCTGTACTCGTGGGGCCAGAGGGTGGTCTCGGTCCGGGGGTCCATCCAGGGGTGCATGGCGGTGGGGAGTAGGATTCCTCCCATCCCCTGCAGGATCTCGTTGATCCTCTGCACGTCGGCCTGGAAGAGTGCGTCCAGGCCGTGGAGGGTCGAGGCCGGACCGTTCGTTTTCAGCTCCACCACGTGGAGGACCAGCTCGTTGGACCAGGCCAGGGGCCCCATGTCCACCTCTGAGACGATGCTGCCGGCCACCGATCCCAGGATCCGATCCACCACGGGAAGCACAGACAGGGTTTCAGCATCCACCACCATGAACTCCAGCTCCACGCCGAAGCCCTCAAAGAGTCCAAGGGGGCTCACGCGGGCCCCGTCCTTTCTCTTCGCGACTCCATGCGGGCGAGGAATGTGGCCATGATCTTCCGGTAAATCTCCTTTCCTCCGACCCGGTCCTCGTATCCGGCATCGAGGTTCGGGTTGTCATTCACCTCCACCACGAACACCCTGCCGTCGGTCGTCTTCAGGTCCACACCGTAGAACCCGTCTCCCATGAGGTTCGCCGCCTTCAGCGCTGTGTCCAGCACGGCGGTAGGAGCCTCCTCCGGGAGTACTGCCTCCACCCCCCCATAGCGGGTACTCGCGCTCCCGTCTCCGTGGATGATTTGCCAGTGGCCCCTGACCATGTGATACCGGGCCACGAACAGGACCTCCCGGTTCAGGACTCCCACCCTCCAGTCGAAATCGGTGGGGAGAAACTCCTGTGCGATGAGGAGATCCGATCCCTCCAGAAAGCTCCTGGCTTTCTCGCGGAAGACGGCCTCGTCCGGCACCCTCACCACCCCCTGGGAGAAGGAGGAGTCCGGAAGCTTGAGGATCATGGGGAAGCCGAGGGTCTGGACGGCCTGGTCCAGGTTGTCCCGATTGAGGATCACGGTCTTTGGGACCGGGAGCTTATGGCGCGTCAGGAGCTCAGCCAGGAAGACCTTGTTGGTGCAACGGAGGATGGACTCCGGGTCGTCGATGACCACCAGGCCTTCTGCGGCAGCTCTTTGGGAGAACCGGAAGGTGAAGTGGTTCACCGAGGTGGTGGCCCGGATGAAGAGGCCGTCGAACTCCGCGATGCGCCCCAGGTCGTCCCGGCTGATGCGCTCCGTCCGGATCTCCAGCTCGTCGGCAGCCTCGGCCAGACGCCGGAGGGCCCGCTCGTCAGAAGGAGGAAGAAGCTCCTTCGGGTCCACCAGAATCGCCAGGTCGAATCGGTACGAGGGAGGCTTGGTGCGAGGCGGGACCTTTCCGGAGAAATACCTCTGGGTCTGCTGGATGACGAACGGTCTGTGGGCCGCGGGGATCTCCCGGGCACCGATGGGCCGCAAGCTCCGAACTTCCCAGCTCCCATCGGTCCGGAAAAACTCGGCCCGGAGCAGGGGAGCGGGGAAGAGGTTGAAGAGCTGGCGGCTCAAGCGTTGGTACCTCTTGGCCACGTTCTCCCCGAAGTAGATGCTCAGGGTGAAGGTGTCGGAGGCCAGGCTGGAGAGGCTCTTGTGGATGAGCTGGTGCAGATCGTCCGACAGGACCCGCACCAGGGAAGGGCTCTTCAGGTCCTGGATGGTGGCCACACTCGGAAGGGGCCGATGTCCGCGAGCCTCCGCCAGGAGCGACACGTAGTATCCGAGGCTCTGGTAGCGATAGGATCGGCACACGTTGAACACCTTGAGGCCCCGGCGTTGGCTCCAGGAGGGATCCGTGAGGTAGGTCCGAGCGAGGACCACCTCGGCGCCGGGGATCTCCAGGGGCCAGTTCTCGGGACGCTCCACCACGAGGATGCTCGGCATCGCTCCCTACGGCTTGGGTTTCAGAACTAGGAGGTTCGCGTCGTAGGTCAGAACCCCGAGGAGGATGGCGGTGATGAGGCGGGGCATCCCCACGGGGTAGTGGAAGGAGTGGACCCACCGGGTGCCTCCGAGGGGGTCGGCCACCAGGATGCGGTCACCAGCCTTGTCGTGCCCGGCCAGGACCACGAAGTGACCCTGGGGATCCCCCAGGATGTCGTCGTCGTGGACCCCCGACTCCCGGGGCGCCTGGTACAGGTATGTGGAACTGAGGCCCGTGAGGATGGGGTGGCCCCGATCCAGATGCTGCCGGATCAGCGCCGGGGAGAGGTCCTCCATGCGCAACTCTCCACCCAGGCTCAGGAAACGGAGATAGGCTTCCGAGGCCGTGCGGAGCTTCTTCCCTTGCTTGCCCTGGATCCGCTTCTCGAGCCTAGCCATGAGCTCATCGGGGGAAAGCCTGAACCAGGTCGGGTCGAAGATCCGCAGGTTGTACGTGTAGAGGGTTGCATCGTAGCCACGCTCCAGGGCGTGGCAGGCCAGGAGGACCCCAAGGGTTCCCCCCTCCTCAAGGGAATGCACCTCCTGGATGACCTGGTCCAGAGGGATGGGATCGTCGAAGTACCGGTACACGGCCTGAAGGCAGGCGGGACCGCAGCTCACCAGGTCGGGTTGGCGAGGGATGTCGAGTTTCAGTTCGCGAGCGGACACGTCGGACCCGGGTCGAACCCTCTCCTCCCTGGCGGATGGCCAGAGGCGGCAGGAGGGCTGGAGGGAACGATAGGGGAAAGCCCCCCTGATTCCTAGGTAGAGGCGGGGCCTTATCCCTATCCCCTGGGACGCCAGGTGTGTATCGGGAGCCGTTCCTCGATCCGGCCCGCAGGAAGCCCGTCTGGTTTCGCACGCGACAGCTGGTGCGATCATGCCACCCCCCGCTGTCGAGATGTGCAGGTCGGTCCTCCCGAACCTGACGACGGTCGACGTAGGGGAAAGAATCCACCACCTGCAGGAGGACCATCCCCACGAAACTGGCGAAGGAATCGAGAACTGGCACCGCGGATTGTAGCGCCTCGACTCACCTACCGTCGTGGGTACGTCCATCCCTCGTCGATGGCTGGTCGCTCATCCGCCTGTGCTATAGCCCACCCAGTTGCGTAGATCCACTTCGTGAAGCGATGGAGCTTTGCGAAGTTCAGCGACTCGGCCTCGTCTCTGGGAGTGTGGTAGTCGGGGTGGAGCAGGCTCGTGTAGAAAAGTGCCGGTATGCCGACCTGCGAGTAGGGAGCGTGATCCGACCGGAAGTAGAAGCCTTCCGGATGACCGGGCTGATCCCAGAGTGTGTCTAGCGCAAACCCCGCAACTGCGTCATTGGCTGCTAGAGCCATCGCTGCCAGTGTGCTCGAGTTCCTGTTCGGACCCACCGTCCCGAGCACCGCCGCCGAGTCCGGGGCGTTTCGTCCGATCATGTCTGCGTTCAGCACCGCGACGATCGATTCACGGGGAACGGTGGGATGCTCCGCAAACCAACGTGAACCCAGCAGCCCTTTCTCCTCTGCTCCGTGAAACAGGAAGAGAGCACCGCGCCTCCCTGGATGCTCGACAAAGGCACGGCCAATCGCCAAGAGCGCCGCGCACCCCGTCACGTTGTCGTCGGCACCGTTGTAGATCGAGTCACCGTCCACCGGAGTACCGACACCGCTGTGATCGTGATGTGCGCTGAACAGGATGTACTCGCCGCCCACTTCCCGATCGGTTCCAGGAACTCCTGCCACCACGTTGGCCGATGGGACCAGGAAGCTCTCCGAGGAAATCACTGCCCGGAGGTGTTGCCCCCTGGAGACATCCGGGAGGCGCGCCGCGCGCACCCACAGTACGGGTGGCTCACCCGCGGAGCGTTGTCGAGCAGCCTCGGTGTCACCCCGTGTCCGGCCCACCCGTGTGCGCGCGGCGGTGATGTCGAACACACCGTCCGCGATCGAGTCCGACACCAAGACAACGGCGGTCGCCCCCTTGTCCAGGAACTGTTGGGAGCGTTCCTGGGCAGCAGCACGTGCGTAGCGCAACTCCCAGAGCCGTACACCCGGCGCGGGGGGCCTCGACGGCGGGGTGAGCACTGCTGCAACCGGCCTACCGCGCACCCGCCCGTCGTCGATGCGGTCCGCCGGGGTGCTCCCCACCCACACCAACGCCCCATTCACCCTGGAGTCCACCGGCGATTGGACTATCGCGTCAGTCCAGACATCGAAGCGGTTGCCGCCGATCTCGATGGAGCTGGCGTCGGAAGTCCGGACCGTGCGCAGGTGGAAGAACTGGAAGTAGCTCCCATCTTCTCCCGCCGGCTCCAGGCCCACCTCTCTTGCCCGCTGGGCCAACCACGCGGCTGCGCGGAGCTCGTTGACCGTCCCAGCTTCCCGACCGAGGAAATCGTCGTGAGCAAGTGCTGTGGCATCGCGCCGGAGGTCGTGCTCCGCGATGGCTCCCATGCCCGGAGGACTCGACGGTGCGCATCCGGGTGCGAGGAGCACGCAGCAGGCAACAACGCAATGGATCGCTGATTGGATACGGCAGCGCATGGCTGGCCTCCCCTGATCGAATTCACTGCTGGTGGCATACCAACGGTCAAGCGCCCAGATCACAGCCAATCTCCCTGACAGTAAGCCGGCTCGCAATCAGGGATAGGCATCATAGGGTCGGCGTGTCTCTTGCGGCGCGAGCCCTGTTCGCAGACTGAATACGCAGGCAAAGGAATGGGGTGGGCCCGCCTATTTCCTCATCCAATGATAGGCGCGCATGATCTCTATGAAGTCGTCGCTGGCGTAGGTCAGCTCCCAGTCACCCGTCCGCACGGCCCCGGGATGGAAGGCTCCCTCTTAGATGACCGCCTCGGTCTTCATCGTCAGCACCAGCGTGTACGGTGGGTCCAGCTTGCAGGGCCGGTAGCCGTCGAGACTCCGGAAGGCAACCGTAGAATAGCCAGGAAGGCGACCGCAGCGGGGATTTCCCTCACCGTTTGGGAATCCAAGAGAAAACCCAGACTCGGGGCATCCGCGAGCCTGGGTCGTCCTCCTGAAGCTCCAGCGTTACGAGGGCTGGAACTGGTTGTTCGGGGCGTTGTTGAGCTCGTTCGAGATGTCGACGAAGATGTTTCCGATGGCGTTGCGCAGGAAGAGAAGCGCGAGAATGAGCCCGATTGCCACCAGCGCGATGATCAGGGCATACTCGACAAGTCCCTGTCCCGAGTCATCTGACCAGAGGTTCTTAGAAAGCTCCATAAGATGCTCCCCTTTGGCCCTGGGCCGTTTGGAATGGCTGACGACGGCTCCCTCGCGTCGGAACAGTGTTACGCGACGGATTAGGTAGGGCAACGGTCATGCCAGGTGGGGCCGAGTGTCGAACCTATTGTGGGGTAATGTGTTATGAGTTAGGAGTGGGGATGTATCAGCGTTGGACTGATGCAACACATCGTGACAAAGTCGGAGCAAGAACGCGACGTTTACATGTCGCCTAGCCGGGGCCGTGCTTCACTCCGTCGTCTCCGGTCGGCCGCGCCTCCCTCTGGCTAGAACCGGCGACCCCCTGAACGCCGTTCCCCGTGTCCTGCCGTACATGCAGGAGGCCGCAGTCGAGAGGTTGGAAGGAATGCTGCTCGCCTAGACCCCGATGTGACAGCCTCTCCAAGGCCAGTTTGCTGACCGCTTATGCGATCCGACCGCGCCCGTTGGTGCCCAGGCGTTAGCAGGGACTCCGCCTTGGGTAAGGGAATGGCGGGGGACCGGTTAGGGATAGCGGTAGACCAGAGAGTTGATATTCATCCCGGCTCCCACTGATGCGAACACCAAGACGTCACCGGAGCAGAATCCCTGGCCCTCGAGATCGTCCCGGCGCATTAGATCGAACAGGGTCGGCAGAGTGGCTACGGAGCTATTGCCCAGCCA